>JAKFCI010000445.1:0-2173 GCA_036676725.1 Chitinophagaceae bacterium | reverse complement strand
CAATTTCAACTTCACCCTCCATTTCTTTACCTGCATCATTTACGCCAATAAGTTTTACATCTAGTTGTGTACCTACTTTGTGCGGTGCCTTTGACGGGTTATAACGTTCATCTGCCAGGTTGATAAAAACATTTGTCGGTGCAAAAGCATGTTTAAAAACTTTCAGTACGGGTGAAGGTTGTAAATCTTTTATGTTGCCTACAAACCAATCGCCTGTGTAACCATAGTTGTTGGTTAAATAACAAAAGGCAAGTACACCTGCAATATGGTTATTGCTGCGCAGCCATTCTGTTTCCAGCTGCAACCAATAAGCCTGGAAGTTTCTGCGTTCCGTTGCCGTTGCTTTTTTACCAAGGTATTTATCATACACTTCCAGGGTTAATTTGCTGGGAGTGCCATCACGCCAAAGCCAGATCCATCCGTATTCATTTACCAGTTGCGGAACTGCCGATGCTTCTATGTCTTTAATGATGCCTGGTTTGTAATTCAAATCACCAAGCGGGTAAGGTTCGCCATTATCGGTTTGATGTCCCTGGTAAGGATGCGGTTCATCCATGTCATCGTTTTTCATTGATGTTGATGTCATGTAACCTGCATCCCAGATCCTGGTGGGATCAAGTTTTTTCATTTCGGGGATCAATTCATTGCCAATAAAATCATCCCAGTTTTCATTAATGCCATCCCAGATCACGATGCTTGGATGCGATCCATCCGACCAAACCCAATCAGTATACTCCTTTCTTATTTGTTCGTTCCATCCGTGGTTTTGCCAGTACAACCATTCGTTTTGAAACAACAAACCATATTCATCTGCCAGCTCATACCAAAAATCAGGTACAACGCCAACGCATATGCGCATAGCATTCCAATCCAGTTCTTTCGGAATATCGATCAGCATTTTCTTTACCCATTCACGGTTCCACACAAGGTTGCCGCAATCGGGGTCTTCAAAAAAACGTTGCAAGGTAATGTTGGAGCCACGCAGGAAATATTTGTTTCCATTCAGGTGAAAGAATTTTCCTTTTGTTTCAAAATCACGCATGCCAAAATGCTTTTGAACAGCATCCGATTTTTTCCCTTTGTATTGAACCGATATTTCTGCCGTATATAAAAAAGGATCTTCCGGTGTCCAGGCATGTGCATCTTTTAAAGAAATTTCTGCCTCCACTTGTGTATTGCGGTCTCTTGTTATTACATAAGATCCATGATAAGTAGCAACAGCTTTTTTTGATTTTTTTTCAATGATAGAAATGTCGAGGGAAACAGAATCTTTCATCGGTCCACCATAAAATATTTGCGCCGGGTGCAGGTCCCACAACAACATTTTAACCATTACCTTTTGTTCTTTCAAATTGGGTAGCAGCAGAATTTTGTTCACTCTTATTTTATCGGTGAAGGAGAGGAGCACATCATCCCAAATGCCCGGCAGGTAATGTTCTTTTTCTTTATCAGTTCCGCCAGCTGCAGCACTGGGCAACCAATACCTGTCGCCAACCTTGATGACGATCTCGTTTTCACTGCCAAATTTTAGCGCTCTTGTAATGGCAACTTCAATGGGTGTGTAACATTCTATAAAAGAACCAAGGTCAATACCATTTACAAATACTTGTGTTACGTACTGGCTTTTTTTAATGGTCAAAACGGCTTCCTGGTCTTGCAGGTCTTTTGCAACGAATACCTTTTTTTTATACCAGCTGTAGCGGGGTGTATAATCAATATTGTAAACACTGTGTTCCATCTTGGCATTTACAACAGCCGGTCGTTTAAAGAATTTATCATACTCCCTGATCTTTGGAAGGGCTAAATGAACAAGGCCCGGAACAGGAACTTTACGTGTAAATGTTGCAGGTTTCCATGCTGTAGTTGTTTGTTCAAAATCCCAACTGCCATTTAAATTAATTGTAGTGCGTGGAGGGTTGGCGGAAAAAGCAATGGCCGGTAATAATAAAGAAAAGAGCCAGAAGCTTAGTGCTTTATAAAAAGTGTTTTGAATCATATAGAACAGATGAATGGTAGAAGAGATTAAAATTAGGATAACAAACCGGAATCGTTTCGCCTTGTTGTTTCTTCGCTTGTCAGGCATTTGCTTGCTTATGGCAGCAAGGGTTCTTTATAAAATCTTTATACGGCTCCTTTATCTTTTTATATAACCCTTATACAAGGCAGTTTAATT
>JAKFCI010000444.1:0-1675 GCA_036676725.1 Chitinophagaceae bacterium | reverse complement strand
TTACCATCTAATTCTTCACAGCAGTTTGATTTCTTAAGAAGTTGGCTGGCTTATAAAAAAGAAAATAGTGACTGGATAGATAATTGGGGAAACACAGACGCTCCAACATTTATACAACTTCATGAAAATGTCAATCCAGATGTTGTTGAGGCAAAGATTAAAGACTTTGTTTACCGTTATTCTGAAAAAAGTAAGGGCTTTAAGATTGAACTTGCTTTACAGCCATATACTGAAAAATATCTTCATTCTACTTTTAAAAATGGACAGATAGCTGGTGGACGAATTGAATATGTGCGCCTGTTCACAATGGTCGCCATTTTTATTCTTCTTATTGCATGTATCAATTTCATGAACCTTGCAACTGCCCGATCTGCCAAAAGAGCTAAAGAAATAGGCATTCGTAAAGTTGTTGGAGCTGCCCGGTTTACATTGATGGGTCAGTTTATCGCAGAAGCAATGCTGCTGACTTTCTTCTCATTTATTATTGCTATTGCATTGACTATATCATTTTTACCGGCATTTAGTAATCTTACAGGGAAACAACTATCATTACCTGCAGGTGAAACTATTTTTTGGATAAGGTTGATTGTTTTACTTGTATCGGTAGGTTTTGTGTCAGGCAGTTATCCTGCACTATTCCTTTCATCATTGAAGCCCATTAAAGTTTTAAAGAGCAGTTTAAAATTCAATTGGGGTACCATTTTTTTTCGAAAAGGTTTAGTGGTATTTCAATTTGCACTTTCCATAATAATGATTATAGGTATGATTGTTATTTACCGTCAACTGGATTATGTGCAAACAAGGAATATCGGCTATGATCGTGAAAGCCTGCTGTATATTCCATTGGAAGGAGAGTTAGGTAAAAAGTATTCCACTTTTAAAGAAGAAGCAGGCAGGCTGCCCGGTATAAAAGAAATTTCAAAAATAAGACAGTCACCTACTAAGATTGGTAATCATACAGGAGATATTAAATGGGTAGGGAAAGGCCCAAACCTTGTTGCATCTTTTGTGAATACAACGGTAGGTTATGATTTTGTAAAGACAATGAATTTAAAATTAGCCGAAGGCCGTGATTTTTCTAAAGACTATGGAACCGATTCCGCAAGTTTTATTCTTAATGAAACTGCGATAAAAAAAATTGGTTATAAAGATCCTATCGGTAAGCCAATATGGTGGGGAAATCATGAAGGCAGGATTGTTGGCGTTTTGGAAGATTTTCATTTCGCCTCGCTGCACGAAACTATTGAACCTTTAATCATCAGGCTTGATGAAAACAGGCAATGGGGCACAATACTGGTTCGTACAGAAAAAGGGAAAACTAAAGAAGCTCTTGCAGGGTTAGAAAAAACATATAAAATGCTGAATCCAAAATTCCCGTTTATATACGAGTTTTCTGATATGGAGTTTGCCAAACTTTATAGAAGTGAACAACTGGTGAGCAGGTTATCCAATTACTTTGCTTTCCTTGCTATTTTCATTTCCTGTCTTGGTTTGTTTGGCTTAGCTACGTTTACAGCCGGTCAACGTACTAAGGAGATCAGTGTGCGCAAAGTATTAGGTGCATCTGTTTCAGGCATTGTGCAAATGCTCAGTAAAGACTTTGTAAAACTGGTATTGCTTGCATGTGTATTTGCAATACCACTCGCATGGTGGGGTACAAGTCAATGGCTGCAGA
>JAKFCI010000443.1:0-4102 GCA_036676725.1 Chitinophagaceae bacterium | reverse complement strand
ATAATTCAGCTGGGTTGGCGGAAAGAAATCATATTCTATTGCATAACCCGGCCTAAAGAACCGAACATTTTCAAATCCTGGCACTTTACTTAAAGCCTGGTGTTGTACCTCTTCAGGCAAAGAGGTGGAAAACCCGTTTACATAAATTTCAACTGTGTTCCAGCCTTCAGGTTCAACAAATAGCTGGTGTCTTTCCCTTTCTGAAAATCTATTGATCTTATCCTCAATACTGGGGCAGTACCGCGGACCCACTCCTTCTATTCTACCTGAATACATGGGGCTTTTGTCAAATCCGGTTTTTAAAATATCATGTACTTCGCTGGATGTATAAGTTATCCAGCAGCTTTTTTGTTCTATTGGCTTAATTGTATCTAAATAAGAAAAGCCGGAAATTTTTTCATCTCCTTTTTGCTCCTCCATCTTAGTGTAGTCCAGGGATCTGCCATCAACTCTTGGTGGAGTGCCTGTTTTTAAACGGTCACTTTCAAACCCAACCGAAACGAGTTGTTCCGTTAACCCTTCCGCTGCTCTTTCCGCTACCCTTCCGCCGCCTAAACGTTTCTCGCCAATGTGAATTACCCCGTTTAAAAAGGTTCCATTGGTAAGAATTACTGTTTTAGACAAGATTTTATGCCCCAAGCCTGAAACTACTCCTTTAACCTTTCCATTCTCGATGATTAATTCTTTTACCATGTCCTGGTAGAAGGACACATTTGGTGTAGACTCCAGCATTTCCCTCCATTTCTGGGCAAAAAGCATCCTGTCGTTTTGCGTTCTTGGGCTCCACATTGCAGGACCCTTCGATCTATTCAGCATTCTAAACTGGATCATAGAGGCATCTGAAACGATCCCGGAATATCCGCCCATTGCATCTACTTCCCTAACAATTTGTCCCTTGGCAATGCCTCCCATTGCGGGATTGCAGCTCATTTGGGCAATGGTTTGCATGTTCATGGTGATCAATAAGACGCTTGAGCCCATGTTTGCTGCGGCTGCCGCTGCTTCACAGCCTGCATGTCCCGCACCCACTACTATTACATCGTAATCTTGAAACATAAGCTGCAAAATTACCAGAATGTTCCACGGGGAACATGTTAAAAGAAGAGGCATTAAGGTTTCACGTGGAACGGAAATACCTTTTTAAGTATTGGGATTCTTTGTTGCGCATGAGCTTTATGTCAGCAGGTGATTTGTCCTTGTAGCCGCATAGGTGAAGTGCACCATGGAATATTACCCGATGTAGCTCTTCCTTAAAGCTTGTAGAATAAGCAAGGGCGTTCTCTTTTATTCTTTCAATGCTGATATAAACATCTGAAATAACCGGCTCCTTCCCTTTAGAATAGGGAAAGGTTATAATGTCCGTATAGGTATCGTGTTTTAAAACGGTCTTATTCAGTTCGTGTAAATACTCATCAGAACAAAAAATGTAGTTGATGGTTTTTACTTTGAATCCTTCCCTTTTAAATAATAAAATTAAAAAGGCCTTCAGTTGTGTTCTATTTGAAAGAACAAATTCTTTATACAGGTGATTGAATTTTATCTGGTTAGATGGCGTCATAATTTTATCAAAAATCGTAAACCCTTTGAACTCTATTCGCATAGCTTTGAAAAGAATTAGCGATTATGAATTTGACGGAATTGAAAACGGGAGAAAAAGCCACAATCAAATGCTTTCAAAGTGCAGAGCTTGAGCTTAAATTGATGGAAATGGGTTGTATTCCAGGCGAAGAAGTTTCGGTGGAGCAAGCCGCTCCTTTAGGCGGTCCCATATCTATTAGGGTCGCAGGTTATTCGTTGAGCTTGAGGATAAATGAAGCCGCACAAATTATTGTAGAAGGTAAACAATTGGTATTCAAATAGTTAAATGAAAATTGGACTTTTTTTCGGGTCTTTTAATCCCATCCATACAGGCCATTTAATCATCGCAAACCATATATTGAACGAAAGCGATTTGCAAAAGATATGGTTTGTAGTATCACCACAAAATCCTTTTAAACATTCGGCAACTTTATTAAATGAATATGACCGGTTTTTCCTGGTACAAAAAGCTACGGAGGATAACGAAAGGTTTAAAGCGGTAGATATTGAGTTTTCGCTGCCTAAACCATCTTATACTATTCATACACTCGCTTATCTAAAAGAAAAATACCCGTCCTATTCTTTTAGCCTTATTATGGGAAGCGATGGTTTTCAAAACCTACACAAATGGAAGAATTCCGAAACGATAATGGCCAACTACCAGGTTATTGTGTATGAGCGACCGAATTTTGAAATTCAAGAAAACATGCAACATGGATCTGTTCAAATAATGCAGGCGCCACTTTTAGAAATTTCGGCTACACATATCCGTGAATTAGTGTCAAGAGGAAAATCCATTAAGTACCTGGTTCCGGAAATTGTTGAAAAGGAAATTTTAGCTAGTGGGTTTTTTAGAAAGCATCAAAGCAAATAGCCAAGTAATAAACAGGCAATAACGATTATTGGAGATACTACCCGGGTAAATTGCAGTAGCAAAACAGTGGCTATAATAATAGCAATATTGATAAAACTTGTTAGGCGTACATCTAAAAGCGAAACATCCTTCATGATATAAAATGTCGCAGCGATCATAATTCCTACTACCGCAGCATTTATGCCTTCCAGTGAACGATAGATAACTGCGTATTTTTTAAGATTGCTCCATATGGGGAAAAAAAACAAAACCAGCAATGCACTAGGTAGAAAAATGGCGATTGTTCCTATAAGGCAGCCTAGGATCTGCATCATTTTTCCCTGGTCTTTTAACGCCATACCACCAGTGAAGGAAGCAATTGAAAATACAGGCCCCGGCATTGCTCTCACAATACCAATGCCCGTCATCATATCTTCTTTTTCTATTTGAACAACGTTTTTATTTTTTTCTTTCACAGCCGCCGGACGAACTGAAAATTGTTCATACATCAAAGGCATTAAAACATGACCCCCTCCAAAAACCAGGCTTCCCATGCGGTATAAATTCTCAAATAAATTGATTGGTTTTCTATTCGGCCAATCATTCTTCCTGGCGGTTTCACTCATTAATCCAGCAAGTATAAAGAGAAATGCGAATAGCCAGATATTCCACCATTTAATTTTTTTGGGTTTAGTTTCTCTTTGCGGAATGCGCCTTTGGCTAACATTGGTGGCAATGCCGCTAAGTACAATTAGTGTTGGGAATACCCCGGGAAAATGAAAAAACAAATAAGTAACGAAACCGCAGACCAGCATAATGATCCAGGTGATTGTATTTTTAATAGATACGCCAAATGCAATCAGTGAAGCATACAAAAGAAATCCAACTGCCATTGCCGGAATAAACTTGAAAACGTCTACATGTAAACTTCGCTGGTCAATATATTCAAGTAAAAAAGAAAAGCCTCCCATTAAAATAGAAGCAGGCGCTATCCACACCAATAAGGTAAGCACCGCCAAAGGAACGCCCCCACGTTTATAACCGATAAGCGTTAAAGTTTGGGTTGATGAAGCGCCTGGTAATAAGTTGCAGAAAGCGTTGTATTCCAGTAGTTCTTGTTCGGTTACATATGGCCGTTGCTGAACAAAAGTTTTCATCATCATTGCAATGTGCGCCTGTGGCCCACCAACAGCAGTTATGCTATGAAGAAATACAGCTTTTAAAAACGGTATGTGGCGCAACATCATATGTAGGGATAAATTTAAAGCATTCAGATTATCTGTCTTTAGAAAAACAACAAATACACATCAAAGTCATAAACAGAAAAAAAGAACAAATGATTTGGAAAAGCAAAATTCTGAATCCTCATAAATTCATAGCCATGACAAATTCTTATATTTAATTATTACAAAAAAGTAAATGAAAAAACGACTCCTACTTGCAACGCTGGTTATAATCTTTGTTATTCCAGCACAAGCGCAATTAAAAAAGGCAATAGATATAGAAGACGCAATTAAAAAAATTGAAGCAAAAACAATCTCCGTGCGACGCGATCTTCATGAACACCCTGAGTTAGGTAACAGGGAAAAGCGAACTGCCAGGATAATAGCAGATCAACTACGCTCATTTGGAATTGAAGTAAAAGAAGGTGTGGCAAAAACAGGCGTGGTG
>JAKFCI010000442.1:0-5980 GCA_036676725.1 Chitinophagaceae bacterium | reverse complement strand
TTTGTATGCGCAAGAAAAAAAAGCTGCCAAGGCAATAGGTATCCATCAAAAGTTTGGTGCGAAGGAGAAAATTGCTTCTCTTTTACCACACCTGGCTTTTGCAATACAACAAAGCAAGAAAAAAATGGATGCTGCAAATTTTCCAGGTTTGAATGATGATTTTGTAAATAAAAATAAAAGCCATTTCTATTACAGTTTGCCTGCAGAAAGCGATTTAAATAGTGCTTTATTTTATAACACTTTTTCTTATGGTTTAGAAGAATTGCTACGGCTGGCTGATCGCAATAGCATGGCAAGTAGTGTTGAAGTGAGGTTGCCTTTTTTGAGCCATGAACTTATTGAATTTTTATTTACGCTTCCGCCAGGTTTTAAAATAAAAGATGGTTGGACCAAATGGCTTTTGAGAAAAATTGCGGAACCTATATTGCCGAAAGAGATCGTTTGGAGAAAAGATAAAATTGGTTTTGAGCCACCTCAAAAGTTATGGATGGAGAATACAAATGTTCAGGAGGCCATCATTTCAGGTAAGAAATTATTGGTGGATAAAGGAATTCTAAATCCATCGGTTTTATTAAGAAAAATTCAGCCGCATGATGCACACGCGGCTGATAACAGGGACTGGAAATATTGGTCAGCTTCTTTTTTGTACACTTAAGCTTTATTGTATTTTTTAAAAACGGACATGTTACCCACTGCATCGCATTTTACATGTGTCCATTTTGTTGCATCTTCTAAAACAATGTAGTAATCAAGTGCGCCATCTACAGCTAGTTCTGTTACACCAAATACTTTTTTATCCTTGAACCGGTTTTGCAATTTTGCCTTAACAAAAAGAGGCAATTGGTCTTCGCCATAATAACGGATGGTTCTTAAAATATTTCCATCTGTATCATAGGTAATTCGTGAGTCAACAGAATTGTGTAAAAACTTCACTTCATAAAAATTTTGGTATTCGTGCCAGCTCACATTCTTAGCATGTTTAAATGATTTTTGAAAAGCTTCTATTACTTTTTCATTAATCTTAACTGGTTCACTTGCAAATAATGCCAGGGTGAAGAGGGCAGTGGCTGCGGTCAAAAAAATCTTTTTCATGGTAAAATATTTATTGTTTGTTTTAGCTGGTTAACAAGTGCAAATTATCATTTGCCAGAAGCGATTTCAAGTAGTTATGTACCAGTGGTAGGTACCTTTCTTGTTCAATTTTTTTTTAAGAAACTCAACCACAACCCAAACACTTATAAATGAATTACCAAAACGTATTTATGGTGCTAAAGCACCATTTTTATTAATTAAGAAATTCCGGTTAAGCATCTGTTAAATGGCATTTCATGTATGATGTACGGTAATCTTCGTAGCAGCTTAAATAAAGATTTACGGGGTTGTTATTCATTTCCCATCTTTGCGCTTCATCATTATTAAAAAACATTATGAAAGCAGGCTCTAAATATATCCATGCTGGCACAGAACCCGACCCAAGTACAGGAGCAATCATGACCCCGATCTATCAAACTTCTACTTATGTGCAAACCGCACCTGGTCAGCATAAGGGATATGAATATGCACGATCGCAAAACCCCACCCGCAAAGCTCTGGAAGATGCACTGGCTGTTATTGAAAATGGAAAATTTGGTCTTGCATTTAGCAGCGGTGTTGCTGCAACAGATGCAGTCATAAAATTATTAGAACCAGGCAACGAAGTAATTGCAGGAAATGATATGTATGGTGGCACTTATCGTTTGTTCACCAAAGTATTTGCAAAGTTCGGTATCAAATTTCATTATGTTGATATGCAGGATCCGGCAAACATTGAAAATGCGGTTAACGTAAATACAAAACTAATTTGGTCTGAAACGCCGACAAATCCACTTATTAATATTACGGATATTGCGGCGGTTGCTTCAATTGCCAAAAAACACAACATATTACTTTGTGTTGATAATACTTTTGCATCCCCCTATTTGCAAAATCCTCTTGACCTGGGTGCTGATATAGTAATGCATTCTTCTACAAAATATTTAGGTGGACATAGTGATGTAATACAAGGTGCACTTGTAATGAATGACGCAGACCTGAGAGAAAAACTATACTTTATTCAAAAAAGTTGTGGCGCTGTACCTGGACCCATGGATTGCTTTTTAGTATTGCGTGGAATAAAAACATTGCATGTGCGAATGCAGCGTCATTGCGAGAATGGAGAAAAAATAGCTCATTTTTTACGCAACCATCCCGGTGTTGCCCATGTTTACTGGTGTGGTTTTGAAGATCATCCTGGTTATGCTATTGCAAAAAAACAAATGCGTGGTTTTGGGGGAATGATGTCATTTACTATGAAAGACGACAGCGTAGAAAATGCAACAAGAGTTTTATCATCAACAAAATTATTTGCTTTGGCAGAAAGCCTGGGAGGAGTTGAATCTTTAATCAATCACCCGGCTTCCATGACGCATGCTTCTATACCAAGAGAGGAACGAATAAAATACGGATTGACTGACTCTTTAATAAGGTTAAGTGTAGGAATTGAAGATGTGGATGATCTTATTGAAGACCTGAACACGGCCATTGGTTAAAAAAATGTAACCAAAACAGAGATTAGATAGTCTTATAAAAAAAGTAAAAAATGAGAAAGGTTTTTCTTTTAATGACTACACTACTTTGTTCATTGGTTGTATTTGCAACCGACACAACTTTTTATTTTACAACCTCAGATAATGTCAGGTTATACGTAAGGGTAGCAGGCGAAGGAAAGCCTTGCCTTTTTGTACATGGCGGTCCAGGTTCAACCAGTTATTATTACGAGGCAATGGCTGGTGCCCCTATGATTGAAAAAAAGTTGATGATGATTTATTTTGACCAGAGAGGTTCTGGAAGGTCAGATTCGGCAGCTAATAATGATTATACACTTGCCCGGCTGGAAAGAGATATGGAGGAACTTAGAAAGGCTTTGCAGATAAAAAAATGGGCTTTAATGGGTCACTCCTTTGGTGGTGTTCCAATGGTAAATTATGCAAAACATTATCCTGGAGTTGTTAGCTCGTTAATGCTCATACATTGTACACTTAATATTAATTATTCCATGTCAAGCCATATTGATTTTGGTATAAAAGAGCTCGGCATGAAAGATGATCCCATTTTGAATGATCAATCGCTACCAATGATACAAAGAGTGAGTAGCGTACATGATAAACTATCTGAAAAAAATAGCTGGTATAAATTAATGTACAGAAATCAATTTGAAAAAGATTTTAATGACTCTGTTACATTAGCAGCCGGTAAGTTTAACAGGGACTTCGCCACAAAGATCTGGGGAATAAAAGATTACTTCCAGGACTTTAGTAAACTAACTAACGACATTAAGCAACCCGTGTTGGTTATGACGGGTGATAAAGATTATGCAATTGGGCCCGAACATTACAAAAGCTTTTCTTTTCCAAAACAAAAAACAGTTCATTACATTGGTGGGCATGCGCCTTTCCAGGAAGAACCACAATGGTTTGCTGAAAAAATAATCGACTTTGTAAATGCGGCTTATTAGTGAATAATTTAAAAGATTTTTTGGAAAGTAAGGTTAATGAATACAACAGACCTTCTTTTATTTCTGCTGATCCAATTTGTGTTCCGCATAGTTTTACAAAAAAGCAAGACATTGAAATTGCAGGCTTATTTGCTGCCCTCTTTGCATGGGGCAACCGTACAACAATAATTAATAAAAGTAGGGAGTTAATGGCCTTGATGGACAATGCACCCCATCATTTTATTGTTAACCATTCACAAACCGACTTGAAAAAGTTTTTGTTTTTTAAACATCGAACTTTTACTACGACAGACCTTTTATATTTTATTCA
The DNA here is from genome assembly GCA_036676725.1 of Chitinophagaceae bacterium. GTDB lineage: Bacteria > Bacteroidota > Bacteroidia > Chitinophagales > Chitinophagaceae > Flavisolibacter. The sequence continues at coordinate 2,138 of JAKFCI010000442.1, read as the reverse complement.
TTTTTTGCAACACCATTATAAAAAAAATAATTCTTTAGAAACGGCTTTTATCCCGGACATAAAAAGCCCTGTGATCATTGAAGATGCGCTAAACTATTTCTTTGGTTATTTTTTTAGCCTTGAAGATGCACCTGTCCGCACCAAAAAACACGTTGCAGCTCCGTTTAAAGGATCCACTTGCAAGCGACTGAATATGTTTTTACGCTGGATGGTACGATCTGATGATAAAGGCGTTGATTTTGGCATCTGGAAAAAAATAAAACCTGCCGATTTAATTTGCCCGATTGATTTGCATGTTGCCAGGGTGGCCCGTAAGTTGAAATTAATTGAACGAAAGCAAACAGACTGGTTAACTGCCGTTGAACTCACGGACAATTTAAAGAAAATGGACCCCAACGATCCAGCTAAATACGATTTTGCACTGTTTAGTTTGGGCGTAGGTGAAAAATTTTAAAAAATAGTTAATGACTTCGGAAATTGAACGATCACTTGCCACACTTAACCAGCTATCAAAAAAGGAACAAGCCGACTTTCACAGCACGCTGGAACAGCATATTAACTGGATGATCGTTAACCGGTTTGAACAATTGGTACAATTGCTCTATCGCCTTGACGTTGATGAAAATAAATTAAAAACAATGCTCAGCCGGCACGAAGGAAAAGATGCGGCGCATTTAATTGCCGCACTAATCATTGAAAGACAATTACAAAAATTAGCTTCCCGCAAACAAGGCGGCACAGATCAAAATATACCTGAAGAGGAACGCTGGTAACAGAAAATACTTCAACTCATCAGGTAAATTTGCAGGCATTATTTTTTTATAGGTTCACTTATAAAATGGATCTATATGAAAAGAGATGGAACTCAAAAAAGCCTGTGGCAGGAGAAAATAGAAGATTATGTACCGCAACATTCTAATTTGCCCACGCAATCTTTTGATGTTGTTATAGCGGGTGGTGGTATTACTGGAATAACAACTGCCTTGCTTTTACAGAAAGCCGGTAAAAATTGCCTGGTTGCCGAAGCACATAATTTGTGTTTTGGAACAACAGGCGGTACAACTGCCCACCTCAATACTTTTTTAGATACATCTTATAAGCAAATTAAAGACGACTTTGGGGAATCGGATGCCCAATTGGTTGCAAAAGCAACCAGGCAGGCGCTTGACCTTGTAAAGCAACACGTACTGGATTATAATATTGACTGCGGATACGAAGAGAAAAACGGTTACCTGTATGCGCAAAATGAAGCGCAAACCAGCGAGTTAAATGACATATTGCAATGTTCTAACAACGCCGGGGCGGAAGCAGATTTTATAAGAGAAATTCCGGTACCGGTTGAATTTGAAAAAGCCATAGTTTATCCACGCCAGGCACAAATTCATCCAACACGCTATGTGTACGCATTAGCAAAAGAATTTGAGTCCTTAGGCGGTGTCATTCTTCAAAATTGCCTGGTCACAAAGGTCGATGGTAACCATCCCATTTTAGTTGACAGCACGTCAGGCACTATAAAAACACAATATTTTATTTATGCCACACATACACCACCGGGTGTAAACCTGTTGCATTTTCGTACCGCACCCTACCGCAGTTATGCTATGGCTGTTCAGTTATCCGATGGTGCCTATCCTGATGGATTAGCCTATGACATGCACGATCCCTATCATTATTTTAGAACGCAGGAAGTAGATGGTGAAAAATATTTGATCGCAGGTGGCGAAGATCATAAGACCGGGCACCTTGAAAATACCGATGAATGTTTTCGTCATCTGGAAGCATACCTGCGTAAATACTATAAAATAGAAAACATTGCGTTTAAATGGTCTTCGCAATTTTTCGAGCCTTCTGATGGCCTCGCATACATAGGCAATTTACCTGGTAACCCCGAGGAGGTTTACGTGGCGACAGGTTTTGGGGGAAATGGAATTACTTATAGTCATATTGCTGCAAGAATGTTAACTGATATTATAATCAATGGCGAAAGCGAATACACTGAACTTTTTGATCCGAACCGGATAAAAATGGTTGCGGGCTTTTCAAATTTTGTCAAAGAGAACGCAGATGTTGTAAAAGAATTTTTTTCCAAACGAATTGCGCAAACAAAGATCAAAGAACTTTCCGAGTTGGCTGCTGGC
>JAKFCI010000441.1:0-2177 GCA_036676725.1 Chitinophagaceae bacterium | reverse complement strand
ATGGTTATTGTTTTCATTAGTAGGCATTGCAGGTTTATATTTCTGGATGAGGGTTGAATTTATAGCAGCAGTTCAAATAATTGTATACGTTGGCGGTATTGCGGTACTAATTATTTTCTCGGTTTTTCTAACAAATGAACCTGGAAAGGAAATGCCAAAACCAATAATGAAACGCAAAATATTTTCTGTGTTGGCTGCACTTTTTGGATTTGCTTTCAGTTTTAATTTAATCAATCAATATGCTTTTCCGGCATCAAGTAAAATGCCTTTCATTGTTTCTGTAAGTGATATTGGTACACAAATGCTTAGTACAACCACCCATGGTTATATCCTTCCGTTTGAAGTGGTAAGTTTTCTATTATTAGCAGCTATGATCGGTTGTATCGTTATTGCCATGAAAAGCCCGGGTGAAGGCGCTTCCGGAGATGTTTCTGTTATTGATGATCATAAAGCGCTACAAAATGAACCATCGCAAATAATTTATCCACCTGTACCTAAACCGGTGATCATAGAGGAGATTTAAACATGAATGAAATACCACTAACACATATTCTTTTTGTCAGCACTGCTATTTTTTTTATCGGCATGTATGGGCTTTTTACCCGAAGAAATCTGATTACCATGTTAATGTCAATTGAACTGATACTGAATAGTGTGAATATTAATTTTGTTGCCTTCAATAAATATTTATACCCCGACAAACTGGATGGTGTTTTCTTCACCATTTTTATTATAACCATTGCTGCGGCTGAAGCAGCCGTGGCAATAGCCATTATTATCAACCTGTATAGAAGCCATAATTCAATTGATGTTGAAAATGCAGCCGAACTAAAACTGTAAGCATGCAAAACTATTTATTCATACTGCTTATCCCAATACTACCATTAGCTACTTTTATTTTGTTGGGATTATTCGGTCGTAAATATTTCAAAACTTCATCGGGGATAATAGGTACAACGTCTTTGCTCATTTCAACCGTACTTTCTTTTTTAGTTGCTTACAATTATTTTTTTATTGATGGAAAAGTGAATGGTATTTATCAAAAAATAATCCTTTTGCAATACACCTGGTTGCAGTTCTCACCCAGTATTTCCATTGATATGGGCTTAATCATTGACCCTATCAGTGTAATGATGATCGTTGTTGTAAGTTTTATATCACTGATGGTGCATGTATTTAGTTTGGGTTATATGAAAGGGGAAGAAAGATTTGCTACTTACTATGCCTTCCTTTCTTTATTTACCTTTTCTATGTTGGGGCTTGTGCTTTCCTCCAATATTTTCCAGGTATATATTTTTTGGGAGCTTGTTGGTGTATCTTCTTTCCTGCTCATTGGGTTTTATTACAGTAAAGCGGCTGCCGTTGCAGCTGCTAATAAGGCATTTATTTTAACCCGCTTTGCCGACCTTGGATTTTTAATAGGGATTTTAATTTTAGGGTTTTATGGCGGCTCTTTAGATATTGGAATTTTAATTGAGCGCTTAACTTCAGTGCAATCGCCACAATTTTTAAGTATTACAACTGCCTCATTCCTGGGTGTATCGGTATTAACCAGCGCACTGATACTAATATTTATTGGTGGTGCAGGTAAATCTGCAATGTTTCCTTTGCATATTTGGTTGCCCGATGCAATGGAAGGTCCAACGCCTGTTTCAGCATTAATACACGCAGCCACAATGGTGGTTGCAGGTGTTTATTTAGTAGCACGTCTTTTTCCAATTTTTTCCATTGACCCGGTGGCTTTACATGTAGTTACGTGGGTGGGTGCATCATCTGCACTAATTGCGGCAATAATAGCTTGTACACAAACCGATATTAAAAGAGTCCTGGCTTATTCCACCATGTCGCAAATTGGTTATATGATGTTTGCCTTAGGGGTGAGTGGTTATGGTGGAGAAAAAGGTTTGGGTTATACCGCCGCTATGTTTCATTTGTTTACCCATGCTTTTTTTAAGTCTTTATTATTTCTTGGTGCTGGTGCTGTTATTCATTTGGTGCACAGTAACAATTTGAAAGAGATGGGCGGGTTGAAAAAGTTTATGCCGCTTACACATATTACCTTTTTAATTGCCTGCCTTGCTATTGCAGGTGTTCCGCCATTTGCAGGTTTCTTTAGTAAAGAAGAAATTTTATTGGCTTCCTATAATTCAAATAGGGCAGTATATATCATTGCCTTG
>JAKFCI010000440.1:0-6537 GCA_036676725.1 Chitinophagaceae bacterium | reverse complement strand
TAAGCAAGGAGTTCTTTTTTCTTTTAATGTTGCTTAGTGTAGGCGCTTATGGCTTTTTTATTTCTTTAGACTTGTTTACGTTATTTTTCTTTTTGGAACTGGCTGTAATTCCAAAATTTTTATTGATAGGCATTTGGGGTAGCGGTAAAAAAGAATACAGTGCCATGAAACTGGCCCTCATGCTTATGGCTGGTTCTGCCTTGGTTTTTGTTGGCTTGGCAGGTATCTATTTTAATACCCAAACATTCGACATTTTGCAAATTGCACAATTGTCTATTCCACTATCAGTTCAAAAAATATTTTTTCCTTTTGCATTTATAGGATTTGGCATTTTTACCGCATTATTTCCTTTTCATACCTGGGTGCCCGATGGACACGCATCTGCGCCAACTGCGGCTTCTATGTTTTTGGCCGGCATTTCCATGAAGCTTGGTGGTTATGGCTGTTTGCGTGTGGCAACTTATTTAATGCCCGATGCCGCACAGGCTTATTCAGGAATTATTATTACGCTGGCAACCATTGCTATTATTTATGGCGCTTTTGCTACCATGATGCAGAAGGACTTAAAGTACATCAACGCTTATTCTTCGGTTAGCCATTGTGGTTTTGTTTTGTTGGGTATTGGCATGTTAACCAAAACTTCGCTTAACGGTGCCGTGTTACAAATGGTTTCGCACGGGTTAATGACGGCTCTTTTCTTTGCTGCAATTGGCATGATCTACAGCCGCACACATACAAGGCTTGTAGCACAATTAGGTGGCTTGCTAAAAGTAACGCCTTTTATTTCCACCGTGTTTGTTATTGCCGGTTTGTGTTCTTTAGGCTTACCTGGACTGAGTGGCTTTGTTGCAGAAATGACGGTGTTTATGGGGTCATGGCAAAACCCCGATGAATTGTACCGGCTTGCCACCATATTAGCCTGTGCATCAATTGTTGTAACCGCGGTTTATGTGTTGCGTGCTACCGGCAAAACCATTATGGGGCCTATGAGCAGTGCATATGAAAAATTAACTGATGCAACCTGGAATGAAAAATTGGCTGCAGGCGTTTTAATCATTGGGATTGTATTAATGGGCGTTGCACCATTTTTAATTATAGAATTAATAACACCTGGCACCGAAACTATTTTTAATAAGCTATTGGTAATTGTAAAATAAAAAATTTGGTAGCCAGCTGAAGAATATAAATTAAGCGATTGTTGCGTCGCACACTTGAACTGTATTAACAATGATGGTCAAAAAAATGCTGAATAGAATTGCCATACGTACAAGTGAGTGACACAACAGGTGTTGATAAGAAATAAGTATGCAGGTTAAATAACAAAAACAAAAAAGCAAATAAAACTAAACTGATTATATGTGGACTGACTTTTTGATATTAATGAAACAGGAAATGTCCATCATTGCCATCATTTTTATTTTGATGTTTTTGAAACTAGGAAAGGAGCGCAGCAATGAAAGCTACATGCAAATTGTAAATGTGTTATTGTTCCTAAATCTTGTTGTTGGTTTTTTTGGAAACCGCGATGGTATTTTATTTAATGAAATGTTTCGCACCAACCAATTAATGGTGCTTGAAAAAAATATCCTGAATTTAGGAATGCTGATCATTTCCATGCAATCTTATACCTGGCTTAAAACGCATAAGCATGTTGCAGAATTTTACATGCTTTTGTTGTCTACCATGCTGGGCATGTTCTTTATGATCTCCGGTGGTAATTTATTAATGTTTTATTTAGGCCTGGAACTGTCAACAATTCCATTGGCAGCAGCGGCCAATTTTGATCTTACAAAAAGAAGATCTTCAGAAGCCGCCATGAAACTTATTTTTTCTTCGGCCTTTTCATCTGCTCTTTTATTATTTGGTATTTCAATGATCTACGGTACAACGGGCACCCTTATATTTTCTGAATTACCACAACATTTAACCAACAACCCGCTACAAGTGTTTGCGTTTATTTTAATGCTGGCAGGTTTTGCTTTTAAAATTTCTGTGGTTCCGTTTCATTTATGGACAGCCGATGTTTATGAAGGAGCTCCTGTTGCCGTTACGTCTTTTCTCTCTGTAATTTCAAAAGGTGCAGTGCTGTTTGTTTTTGTTTCGGTTTTGTATACTGTATTTAAACCGCTTGCCGATACCTGGTACAACATGTTATTTATTCTTTCTTTAGTAACCATAATCATTGGCAATTTATTTGCCATCCGGCAGAATAATTTTAAACGTTTTCTTGCCTTTTCTTCCATTGCACAAGTTGGATTTATTCTTGTGGGTATTTCAGGTAGTTCGGAACTGGCAACTACTTCGGTTGTGTATTTTGTTTTGATCTACTTATTTTCTAACCTGGCTGCTTTTGGTGTTGTAGCAGTTGTAAGTTCAATAACGGGTAAAGAAAACATAACTGATTATAAAGCATTTTATAAAACCAATCCGGTACTTTCCTGGATATTGACAATCGCTTTGTTTTCTTTAGCCGGCGTTCCGCCAACTGCAGGTTTTTTTGGCAAGTTCTTTTTATTAATGGCAGGTGCCGGTAAAGGCAATTACTTGTTAATAGCCATTGCAGCATTGAACATGGTGATTTCATTTTATTATTATTTGCGTGTGGTGAAAGCAATTTTTATGGATGAAAATGAACAGCCAATTAATAGGATCAACATTCCAATAATGCCAAGGCTTGCATTATATATATGCATTGGCGGTATATTATCTGTTGGTTTAGCTAGTTGGTTTTACAACCACATTTTTAACGTAGTAACAATTTATAAATAATGGCAATCAATAAAAATCATGAATTTGAAGAATTGGATGGAATAAAATGCGCCATTGTTGAAAAGAATGTAACACCTGAAAGAGTTGCATTTTTACAAGAGCTTTTAGAACTAAATAATTTTACAGTTGTTGTTGCGGCAAGCGCACCACCTAAAATGCCTGCAACGCCACCAAAGCCTGCTGCTATTGCAACAAGCGAATCGGAAATACCTGGAGCAGTTACGCAACCTTCGTCAGAACCAGTACCCGAAACGCCTATACCACCAGCAACATTTACAGTAGGTGTTACAGATGTTAGTTTTAACCCCATTAATGCAATTTTTGGCAGGTTGCTAAAAACAAAAGAAGGCAATGTTGTTACCCTGGCGTATTGGCACCAAAAAGAAAAAGTTGCGCAGGATGAAATACCCTATTTTGAAAATCCGCTTTCGTAGATGTGGCAATTGACTTACCAACCATTCCATAAAAAAAGGGAACTCCAATTGTAGTTCCCTTTTGTATTTGCTTAAATTTTGCTTATAACGATTTCAATACTTCAATTCTCTCCCAACGGCTTTTTACCGCTTCATTTGCTTGAGCAAGAAATTCTAAGCCTCTTTCTATTTCATTATTTTTTATGGTAGCAAACCTGTTTTCGTGGTACATAAATTCATCCAAAGCCACACTAGGCTCTTTGCTATCTAAAACAAAACGTTGTCCTTTTTCTTTTAAAGGGTTATAGCGAAACAAAGGCCAGTAACCAGATTTTACCGCCAGGTTTTGCTGTTCAATTCCATGACCCATATCGTAACCATGTGCAATGCAATGACTGTAAGCAATGATAATAGATGGTCCTGGAAAAGCTTCGGCTTCAAGAATTGTTTTTAGCGCATGAACATCATTGGCACCCATAGCTATTTCAGCAACAAAGGCATTTCCATGCGCTATAGCCTGCATAGCAAGGTCTTTTTTTCCTGTGGTTTTTCCTTTAATAGAAAACTTAGCACTGGCGCCAATTGGCGTTGATTTGGATTTTTGTCCACCCGTATTAGAATAAACTTCTGTATCAAGTACAAGAATATTTATATTTTCTCCTGTTGATAATACATGATCAAGGCCACCAAAACCAATATCATACGCCCAGCCATCTCCACCAACGATCCACATAGATTTGCGTTCAAGAAAATCTGCAATGGACAATAATTGTTTTGCCTGTGAAGATTCAATTTTACGCAATCGTCTTTTAAGTTCCACTACGTTTTTACGCTGTTGTTTTACTTCTCCTTCCGCAACTTCCAGGTTATTTACAATGGCTTCTGCTAATTCTTCACCAACATCATTTTTTAAATTGGATAAAAGTGTTTGCGCATATTTCCTTTTTTGATCACTTGCCAATTTTATTCCCAAACCAAATTCAGCATTGTCCTCGAATAAGGAATTGGCCCATGCTGGTCCACACCCTTCGCTGTTTTTAGCCCATGGTGTTGTAGGAAGATTACCACCAAAAATTGAAGAACAGCCAGTAGCATTTGCAACCATCATCCTGTCTCCAAAAAGCTGTGTCAATAATTTAAGGTATGGTGTTTCGCCACAGCCACTGCAGGCCCCGGAAAACTCAAATAGTGGTTCCAGTAATTGAGAGCCTTTCACTGTGGCCTTGTTAACCCGGGTGCGGTCAATATCTGGTAGTGATAAGAAGAAATCCCAATTCTTTTTTTCTGTTTCTTTCAGTGGTAATGCCTCCTGCATATTAACCGCCTTATGTCCTTTTTCTACTTTGCTTTCTATTGGGCAAACTTCGTAACATAAATTGCAACCAGTACAATCTTCAACTGAAACCTGTAAAGTATATGCTTCCTGCTCCTTCAAAAATTCTTTTCCAATTGGTGCGGTGTGCTTAAAAAAATCAGGGGCATCTTTCAATAAACCATTGTCGTAAACTTTTGGGCGAATAGCTGCATGTGGACATACGAAGAAACATTTCCCGCATTGCGAACATAGTGCAGGATCCCAAACAGGAACCTGTTCTGCAATATTTCTTTTTTCATATTTCGTGGTTCCAGAAGGGTAGGTGCCATCCACAGGGAAGGCACTTACCGGTAAAAGATCGCCTTCTCCGGCAATGATTTTTGAAAGTACATCTTGCACAAATGCAGGTGCATTTTGTACAGAACCATTGTGCACTTCTTTATTCCCAATAGTAAAAGAAGAATAATCAACTTCAAAAAGATTTGAAAGCGTTTTATCAACTGCATCAAAATTCTTTTGAACAACGGTTTCACCTTTATGTCCATAAGATTTTACTATTCCTTTTTTAATGTAATCAATTGCTTTTTCTTTTGGCATTACATTAGAAATAGCAAAAAAACAGGTTTGTAAAATAGAGTTGATGCGTGAACCCATATTTGTTTCCCTCGCTACTCTCGTTGCATTAATAACATAGAATTTTAATTTTTTCTCGATGATCTCTTTTTGGATGTTTTGTGGCAGGTATTTCCACACCATATCTTTTTCAAAAGGGGCATTCAGCAAAAATGTTGCACCCGTTTCAGCGTCTTTTAAAATATCATACTTCTCCAGGTAATTAAAGTGATGACAAGCAATAAAGTTGGCCGAATTAATTAAATAGGTGGAATTGATCGGCTTATCGCTAAACCGTAAATGCGAAGTGGTTAAAGAACCTGATTTTTTCGAATCATAAACAAAATATCCTTGTACATGATTTTCCGTGACCTCGCCAATTATTTTTATGGTATTCTTATTGGCACTTACTGTTCCATCTGCACCAAGCCCAAAAAATAAACACCGCGACAAATGTTGTTCTTCAAGTGAGAACGAAGGGTCATATGGCAGGCTTGTATGTGTTACATCATCGTTTATTCCAATGGTAAAATGTTTCTTAGGATTTTCTTTATTTAATTCTTCAAAAATGGCCTTTACCATTGCGGGGTTAAATTCTTTCGAAGCCAAACCATAACGGCCCCCAATAATACTTGGCATCGTTTGATTCCAGGATTCATGCATTGCATTTACAACATCCATATATAAAGGTTCGCCAATAGCACCCACCTCTTTGCAACGATCCATAACAGCGATATGTTTTACCGTTTTAGGAAGTGCATTAATGAAATGCATAGCCGAAAACGGGCGGAATAGATGTACATGCAGGAAGCCAATTTTTTCTCCCAGGTTATTTAGATAATCAACTGTTTCTTGTACGGCACCAGCACCGGAACCCATAATAATGATTAGTCGCTCAGCCTCCGGGTGACCATGGTATTCGAACAATTTATAATTGCGACCTGTAAGTGTTGCAAATTTTTCCATTGTTTCTTCTACAATCGCAGGAACATTCCAATGATAATTATTTGCAGCTTCCCGGCTTTGAAAAAACACGTCCGGGTTTTGTGCTGTACCCCGTATAAAAGGATTAGATGGATTTAAAGAACGGTTTCTATGTCTTGCAACATCTTCTTCGTCAATCATTTCTCTAATAATATCATCGCAGATCAATGCTACTTCATTTAATTCGTGTGATGTGCGAAAGCCATCAAAAATATTGAGGAAGGGAATTCTTGAACGTAAGGAAGCTGCAGTGGCAATCAATGCCATGTCATGCGCCTGTTGTGGGTTGGCGCCAAAAAGCATGGCAAAGCCTGTAGCCCTAACTGCCATTACATCGCTGTGGTCACCAAAAATGGATAAGGCATGCGTTGCTAAAGACCGGGCTGCAATGTGAAATACGGTTGGCGTTAATTCACCCGCTATTTTGTACATATTAGGGATCAT
>JAKFCI010000439.1:0-12769 GCA_036676725.1 Chitinophagaceae bacterium | reverse complement strand
GAACATTGGTCTTCCAGTCCTTTGCATGTTCCGTCAATATCCAGTTTCTCAACCAGGCTTCATGCTTATCCAATGGCAAATACCAATGTTTGGTTGGTTTTTTTATGGGTTCACCGCCACTTAATGTACTAACGGGGTTAATTAATTCGTCCGGGCTTAAAGCAGTTCCGCATTTTTCGCACTGGTCGCCAAAAGCACCATCAAAACCACAGTTAGGGCATGTACCTTTTATGTACCGGTCGGCCAAAAAAGTTTGTGCCTGTTCATCAAAATATTGTTCCGTTTCTTTTGTTTCTAATAATTGGCGGTCATTCAGGTAGGTAAAAAATTCCTGTGTCGTTTCGTGGTGAATTGGACTGGAAGTACGATCGTAAATATCAAACGATATAGAAAGGTCTTCAAAATTCTGCTTGATGGAAACGTGGTACTTGTCAATGATAGCTTGCGGTGTTGTGCCTTCTTTCATTGCCTGTATTGGTATAGCCGTTCCATGTTCGTCACTTCCGCAGACAAAAACAACGTCTCTTTTTTGCGCTCTTAAATACCGCACATAAATATCCGCAGGTATGTAAGCACCTGCCAGGTGTCCAATATGTTTTAAACCATTAGCATAGGGTAGTGCCGATGTTATCAGGTATCTTTTAGGTAAGTTCATTTTTTTTAAATCAGCTTTTAATCTTTGATCAACTTTAGTTGCGACGCTCCGTTTATCGGCAACAATTCTATTTAACTTTTAAGGAACATTCAAACAAACAACATCCCAATTGGGATTGTTATACATTCTTATAATTTGCGCACAAAAATACCGCAACTTGCCAGTAATGAGCGCATAGATTAAATTGTGCGTTGAATATGAACAGGAACAAGAAGTAACCTAATTAAAATTATATGAAAATTCCACCCTATTTAAAACAAGGCGATACCATTGGTATCGTAGCTCCGGCAGGCTTTATGCCATTCGAAAAAATGCAAACCTGTGTTGACACATTGCAGGAATGGGGTTACCAGGTTAAACTTGGCGATACCACGCATAGTGATTCAACAAATTATTTTTCAGGTACAGATGAAGAGCGATTAGACGACCTGCAAAAAATGATGGATGATAAAAATGTTCAAGCCATATTATGTGCCCGTGGCGGTTATGGTATGAGCCGCATTATTGACAAAATAAATTTTAGAAAATTTAAAACGCGTCCAAAATGGATCATTCGCTTTAGTGATATTACTGTGTTGCAGTCTCATTTATATGCTCAATACGATATAGCATCTTTGCATGCACCAATGGCTGCTGCTTTTAATGATGGGCAAGCAAATAATCCGTTTATTCAATCATTAAAAAATGCGCTGGAGGGTAAACCTGCCGATTATCATGTGGCTTCACATCGGTTTAATAGACCGGGTCACGTAAAAGCAGAACTGGTTGGTGGAAATCTTTGTATGCTGGCGCATTTAATCGGATCGCCTTCTGATATGAATACAAAAGGGAAAATCCTTTTTTTAGAAGATATTGGCGAACAGTTATATAACATTGACAGGTTGTTTTTCCAGTTAAAGAGAAGTGGAAAAATGGAAAAGCTTGCTGGTTTAATAATTGGAGGTTTTACCGATAACCAGGATACAGAAAGGCCATTTGGAAAATCAGCTGAAGAAATTATTAACGATCATGTTAAACAATATAAGTATCCTGTTTGCTTTGGCTTTCCTGTAAGTCATGAAAAAGAAAATTATGCTTTGAAAGTAGGAGGTAAGTACAGCCTTCGTATTACTGAGGAAGAAGTAGTGTTGCAGGAATAATTTTAGAATCTTAATAGGGAATCTAGTATTGTTTGAAATTTTTTGTGTTGCGCCAAATTATTGTGCTTGCCTCCTTGTATTGGCACAAGCTTAATTTGAGGATTTTCTTTTTTTAATTTTTCGGCTTGTTTAAATGGAATTATTTCATCGGATGTGCCGTGGAAAATAGTGATGGGCGCCGTTACTTTTTTTAAGAATTCATAAGTAGGAAATGAATATTTGATTAAATAGTTTGCCGGGTAAATTGGAAATTTTGCTTTAGCCACAGAAGGCAAACTGTAATAAGGCGTTTCTAAAATCAATTGTTTGCATTTATTGGTTGATGCCAAATGAGATGCAATCCCGGTACCCAGGGATTTTCCATAAATAACCAGGTCATCACCCCCAACTTCTTTAACTGCTATTTGGTACAATAAAAACGCATCGCTATACATGGAAGCTTCGGTAAGTTTTCCGGTACTTTTTCCAAACCCAGGGTAATCCATCATCCAGACTTCATATCCATTTTTTGTAAAAGCAGACGCAAACTGCGCATATCTTTCAACGTTCCTTCGGTTTCCATGAAAGTAAAGAACAATGCCTTTCTTATTAATGCTATCAACCGTGAATTGAACAATATTCAGGTTACGGTTTTGAACAAGTAAATTAATTTCCCTATAAGGTTGTTGAAAGGAAAATTTATGGGTTTGGGGTAAGACAACTGGATGAAAAAGCAGGAGGTCCTGAATAAAATAAAGAGTAATGCCGCCAAGAATATAAATGATGGAAAGCGTTTTAACTAACCTCCAAATTTTCTGTTTCAATTTTATTTCCATTCAAAAATAAAGGTCAGTAAATAAAAAAGAACCCTGCTCATTACAGGGTTCTTAATTTTTAAAAATTAAATATCAATAATAACGATTGTAATGATTGCGAATGCGGTAATTCATTTCAGTTTGAATCTGTCGCATAATCGCTTCAGTAATTTCTTCTTCTCTTGGTGTGATGCGGTTGTTTTGATTGTTGTTTAAAAGCGCCTTGTCGCTTTCACTTAATGCTCTTTCGTCACCTCTAAACGTTGCAAATTCTACTTCCCAGGTATGCTCGCCTCTAAAAATATCAGTCCACAAAACAAGTCCTTTGTTATTTCTTGACGTTACATGTAAGTCTCCAGTTGATACAAGCGTGCGGCGTGTAGTCGTTATCTGCGCCTGTACTTTACCATATTGCTTCACAACAGAATCTGGTTTATAAACAATTTCTTTAATCACAACGTCTTTTGATACGGTACGTGTTTGCGTTTGATCGTAAGGCCGGCCAATTTCCATTCGGCCCAAACGCATATCCAATAATTCGTCCGGCACTACATCCTTGCTTCTTGCATCCCATTCCGAATAAAATTTTACAAATTCATTATTTGTTTGGCTACGTAATCCGCGTATAATATCATTTTCAAAATTTTTAATTAGGTAAGAACTTGTATAATTATAACCGCCCCCGCCATAATATTCATTTATGGGTTGAACAATAATATTTACAACAGCAAGGTCATAAGCTTCTTCCATTTTTTTTCGAATTTCTGCATCGCCTGATCTATATCTAAGTGCATTTTTAAAGGATATATATGCACGACGGTAATCATCCTTTTCACCACCTTCCATCAGCGCTAAACCTTTCTGATAATGAACATCGCCCGCTTTTCCTTTGTAAGTTTCTACATAACTTGAATAGTCTGTGGCTTTCACAAAGGATAGGGCAGGAAATTGTCGAAGTTTTACGTAAAGGCTTTGCAGGTAATTGTATTCTGCATAAATTTTTTCAAATCTCGAATCGTCTGTACTGTTTGATAAAATGCGGATCTTATCCTGGTGTTCATCAACGGCAAAGCGATAGGCATTTTGTAACAATGCTTTGGTTTCGCCGTCAGATGGATCTTTTTGTAATTTCTTAATAGCTAATTCTATAGCATTGTTATAGTCCCCTTTATCATAGGCTTTTGTCGCAGTTTTGCAAGCGCCCAGGTAAAATAAAGAAACAAACAGAAGTGAGTAGAGTTTAGTCATGGCCGGTCTTTTATATAGGACGAAAGATAATTTTGAAAGTTACTTAGCATTTGTTATTTAGAAAGTCGTTAACACAATGATGCGTAAGTGTTTTGGTTATAGATTTTGATTGAATGACAAAATACAAATTCTCTGTTTAATTCCTAACTCGCTTCAGTCTTTTAAAATATCCCGAACAAAATTGTGGTATTCAGGAAAGTCAGGAAGATTGTTGTGCGCACCGCCATGAATGCGAATTAAAGTAATGCGGCGGGGAAAAAGTTTTTGAAGGTCTTCGCTGTGTTTTATTGGTATTAGCCAGTCTTTAGTACCGTGAATGATATAAACAGGGCAGTTTACTTTTAATATCCATTGGTCGGTTCTTAAATGGTAATGCAAAACATAACGGATTGGCAAAAAAGGCAAAAAGCGTTCTACCACTTTGCGAAAATTATAATAGGGAGCATCAAGAATTAAATAACGCGGATGGTTATCCGAAGCAAGCTTTGCTGCAAAGCCGCTGCCTAAGCTTCTACCATAAACAATCAGGTGTTCTTCGCCATACTGGGAGCGCAACTTGTCATAAACAAATTGCATGTCGTTCAGCATTTCTTTTTCACTCCGCTTCCCTGTACTTTTCCCAAAACCACGGTAATCGACCAATACTACATCGTAATCGTAACGGTAAAAATCCTTTGCATATTTTGCCCAACCTTTAATACTTCTTGTATTGCCATGAAAATATAATATTAAACCTTTGGGTTTATCCCTGTAAAAATGCAAACCGTTTATGCGAACACCGGGTTCAATATCAAAGTTTAATTCCTGGAAAGGAGCGTCGTACTTGAATTCAAAATCATGTTTCAACTTTTCGGGCTGAAAAATAAAACGGTCCTGGAAGAAATAAATTAGAATACTTAGGAAAGCAATACCGATTATGCTATATAAAAGTATTGGAGGCATTGCATGATTTTATCCTGAAGTGACCCCGATCAGTTATCGAAACTCAAAACTATTCTTCAATTCGTTTTAATTTGAGGTTGGTAACCGGGGCTACAATTAGCGGGAATTTTTCAATTGTTACATTGCTGGCATCTAAACCAAATCCTCTTTCTTCTGATAAACTGATATCTTTTAGCCAGAAGTGGAATTTCATGATCATCCTTTCTAAAATCGGCAATTCATTATCCTGGCTTAGGTATTTCTCTAAAACAATAAATTGAAAATCACCTACGATATTGCTTTTTTCAAGGCTTTCGTAACGGCTGGTAATATTTACTTCTTTATTTGCCACAAGGTCTTCCACCACTTTACGGAACATTAAATTGATACGCGGTTCTATACGAAATCCAAGCCTGAACTCAACGCGGATAATATCATTAGGAATAATATGGTCAACCCTGTATTCCATGGTATAAGGGTCGTCAAGCGTATCAACGTGTACAAACCAATAAATATCGGCCCGCTTTGGTTTTTTATTTAAAATGGAGTAAATGATTTTGTGCTCAATCTCTTTCGGATTATCGGCACTGGTTAAGTAAACCAAATGCGTGGCATATTTTGGAACAGAACGGTCGTTACTAAGCTCCTGAATTTTTGGTATATAGTGTTCCAAACGCACAAATTCAATATAGCGGTTCTTGATCTTGCGGGCACGAAACCAAACATACATGACAAAAAACATAATACCGCCGATCAAAACGGTTATATAACCACCATGAGTAAATTTTTGTAAAAGCGCTATTAAAAAAAGACTTTCTAAAAAAATGTAAAAGCCTAAGAAAAGCCATATATAAATAGGCCTCACCCTCTTCATGACCATGTAGTTTGAAAAGAGAATCGTAGTCATTAGCATGGTTGCTATAATAGCTAAACCATAAGCTGCTTCCATTCGCTCCGATGTTTCAAAGTACAACACAACGCCAACGCAACCAATAAACATCATCAGGTTCAAAGAAGGAATGAACAATTGCCCCCGTGCTTCCGATGGATAACGGATCCGCAATTTTGGCCATAAGTTCAATCGCATGGCTTCACTTATCAAAGTAAACGAACCAGTAATCATAGCCTGGCTGGCAATAATGGCCGCCAAAGTTGCAATCACCACTCCTGGAATGATAAACCATTGTGGCATGAGGTCGTAAAAGGCATGAATACTTAATTGCTCTTTTACCTCTTTTGTAATGGTTAATCCATTATGATGAAAAAGCAACGATGCTCCTTGTCCCAGGTAATGCAGGATAAGACAGGTTTTTACGAAAATCCAGGAAATGCGGATG
This sequence comes from Chitinophagaceae bacterium, assembly GCA_036676725.1. GTDB lineage: Bacteria > Bacteroidota > Bacteroidia > Chitinophagales > Chitinophagaceae > Flavisolibacter. Next base: position 6,675 of record JAKFCI010000439.1, on the reverse strand, counting down.
TTCTTTTTGCCGCAATGACCAAGATCACTATACAAGGCTTCGGCACCGGTAGTACATAAGAAAACGGCACCCAATAACCAAAGTGCTTTGGGATAAGTGCTAACAAAATTTATTGCGTAAACCGGGCTAAAAGCTTTTAAAATACTGAAGTCATCTGATATATGAATGATGCCCAAAATGGCCAGCATGGAAAACCAAATCATCATGATCGGTCCAAAAAATTTACCTATGGAAGCGGTGCCAAATTGTTGCAAAAAGAAAAACATGGCCAGGATAACCAGCACGATATAAACAAGATAATGTTCAATTCCGGTGAAAAAAGTAAGCTTTTGAAGTCCTTCAACCGCCGATGTAATGGAAATAGGAGGAGTAATAATTCCATCAGCAAGTAAAGCCGCACCTCCAATCATTGCGGGTAGTACCAGCCATTTTTTATGCCTCCGGACCAAAGCATACAGCGCAAAAATTCCGCCTTCACCGCGGTTGTCTGCCTGCAAAACAAGCAATACATATTTTAATGTTGTTTGTAATGTGATGGTCCAGATAATACAGGAAAGACTTCCAATAATCAACGCTTCATCAATAGTGCGACCATTTATAATGGCATTATAAACATAAAGTGGTGATGTGCCAATGTCACCATAAATAATTCCAAGTGCTACAATTAATCCTGCCGTTGATACTTTATTAAGAGGAATCCTCACCGTTCTTTACTTTTTAAACTTAAGTGTGCAAATCTAACTTAAAACTAATGTTAAATGTTTTACTTGTTCCACATACTTTTTACCCCGAAAATTATGGGCTTCTTTTAAAATGCAGCCATATTAAATTTTAACCGTCTTTATTACACTAGTTCAATTAATTTTAAACAGACAAATAAGATTCAGGTATGAAGTTTTTTAAAAGCTTTCCTTTTATAATCGTTCTTTTTATATGTATTCCATCCTTTGGGCAAAAAATTGTTTATTCTGAGCCTGATAGGGATGAAACACGCAAAATCAATTTTGAGATCATTGGAAAAGTATCTGGAAATTATTTAATCTATAAAAACAACCGTAATAGAAATTTTATTGCTGTTTATGATAATGACATGCAACAACTCGCAAAAGAGGAGCATGACTATATTCCAAATGATCGCCTTATTAATGTTGATTTCTTTCCTTACGTGGATCATGCTTACATGATCTACCAATACCAGCGCAAAAATGTTGTTTTTTGTAATGCAGTTAAGGTGGATGGCATGGGGAAGAAAATCTCTGATATTATTACCTTAGATACAACGCATATTGGTTTTACCGCCAATAATAAAATTTATTCTGCCATCAGCAGCGAGGATAAATCGAAGCTGATGATCTTCAAGATCAATTCCCGTAACAAATCACGGTTTGTAATAACCACACTATTATTCGATAACGAACTTGCCTTGCAAAAACGCAGTAAGATGATGATGCCGATGGAAGAGAGGCAGGATTTTTTGGATGAATTTGCTGTTGATAATGATGGCGATTTTGTTTTTGCAAAATTCAACAGGAATAACAGCGATAATATTGAAAACACCTTATTGGTATGGAAACCGGCACAGGCCGATACCTTCTTTATAACAGAAATTAACCTGGACAAAATATTACTTGATGAACCTCATTTAAAGGTTGATAATGTAAACAAACGCTATTTTCTAACTTCATTTTATTACAAGCAAAAACGTGGAAACATTGATGGTTTTTACTTTTATGTTTGGGATAAAGCATCAAGGCAAGGTATAATGGAGAATTCTGTGGTGCTTAGTGAAGAATTGCGGAAAGAAGCCAAAGGAGATGCGAACATAAAAATGGCGTTTAATGATTATTTTATTCGGAATGTGATCGTTAAAAAAGATGGCGGTTTTATTATTGGATCGGAGGCATATTACACAACTTCACGAGGAAGCAGCTGGAACCGCTGGAATTATTTATATCCTTACAGTACTACTTACGATTATTTTTCATACTCACCTCTATACAATAGCTGGTACTGGCGTAACCGGTTTAATAATAACCAGGCAACCCGCCACCATGCCGATAACATCACCATTTTATCTTTTGATAAAACAGGTAAAATGGAATGGAGCAATGTAATTCACAAAGAGCAATACGATGATGAAATGGGTGATTATGTATCGTTTCAATTAATGAACACCGGCGAGCAATTACATTTTATTTTCAACCAGGAAGAAAAGCGCCAGCAGTTATTAAACGATTATACGATTACTGCAAATGGACAAATCAATAGAAATCCAACATTAAAGAATTTGGATAAAGGTTTTGAATTTTTACCCAAGTTTGGAAAACAGGTAAGTGCACGGCAAGTAATTATACCATGTTATTATCGCAATTATGTTTGCTTTGCAAAAATCGAATATTCTTCATAGCATTGGGGTGTGATTGGAATATTTAAACAGAAAGCACCCGGAAACGTTGCCCTATTATTAATTCTTGGTCTGGTGCTGAAATTGCCTCTTTTTCTAAGTCCAAAACTTGCTGCTTCCACCCCCTTAGACGGAAAGTTATATGCAGCCTTTATATTATGGCTTACAAAAAATAATGCTGCTTTTTCAAGTGGTATTATTGCATTCCTGCTTATATATATACATGCACTGGTAATTACGGGTATCATCAACGAATACCGCATGACGGCCCGATCCAATTTTCTACCGGGTATGGCTTATATGATGATCACCTCGCTTTTGCCGGAATGGAGTTTTCTTTCTGCCCCGTTAGTGGCCGCTACATTTATTATTTGGGCTTTTGCCATGCTGTTTCAGTTGTATAATAACGAGTATGCAAACACTAAAATTTATAATATAGGCTTATTGCTTGGGGTCAGTTCCCTGTTTTATTTCCCAGCTTTATTATTTGCCATATGTGTTATAACCGGTTTACTAATTTTACGTTCATTTAGATTGAACGAAATTTTTCTTTTAATACTGGGTGCCATAACGCCTTATTATTTCTACGGTGTTTATTTATTTCTTACCGATCAATTATCACTGCAAAAGCTTATTCCTCAAATCGATTTCCAGTTGCCGCCATTAACAACATCCCTCTGGGTAGTAGGCGCTATTTTATTACTCACGATTCCATTCTTAACAGGTGGCTATTATATTCAGACACAATTAAGAAAAATGCTGATCCAGGCAAGGAAAAACTGGAGTATTGTTTTATTGTATTTATTTTTTGCGTTGTTTATTGCTTTTGTAAATAACGGGGGCACCTATACAAACTGGGTCATTGCCATTGCGCCTTTTTCTGCATTTCATGCCAGTGCCTATTTTTACCCGCCGCGTACCTGGCTTACAACCATCCTGTTTTTTGGTACTATCGGGTTCATTTTGGCGCAACAATATGTTACAAATGCGTGGCAATAAAAGGCTGTTTGGTTGAACCTATTATCTTTGTGCTTCAATTTTCTTTTATGAAGTTTGGTGTTGTAGTTTTTCCAGGTTCTAATTGCGATAGAGACATGCACGATGCTTTGGTATACGACCTTAAACAGGAATGTACCATGCTATGGCATAAGAATAGCGATCTTTCTGCCTTTACTACTGATGATTGTATTGTTTTACCGGGAGGTTTTTCTTACGGCGATTACTTGCGAACAGGTGCCATTGCACGCTTTAGCCCAATTATGCAAAGCATTATAGATTTTGCAAACAGGGGCGGGAAAGTACTTGGTGTTTGCAACGGTTTCCAGATTTTATGCGAATCTCATTTATTGCCAGGCGCTCTTTTGCGCAATAACAACCAGCAATACATTTGTAAAAATTTATTTATAAAAGATAAAGAAGAAAACATTTATAAAATCCCTATCGCCCATGGTGAAGGACGGTATTATGCTGATGATGCCACTTTAGACAAGCTTGAACAAAATGGACAAGTGTTGTTTTATTATTGTGATGAACAAGGTAATATTACGGACGAGGCTAACCCTAACGGTGCTGTACGCAATATTGCCGGAATTTGCAATGAAAATCGGAATGTTTTTGGAATGATGCCTCACCCGGAAAGAGCTTGTTCTTTTGCATTAGGTAATACCGATGGTAGAAAAATTTTCAACAAACTCTTTTCTTTAACAATGAAAGCTGTTGCCATATAAATTTCGGCCACACTTTAACATCTTTTCAAAATTTTATTGAAGAAATTTGTACCTCAATCGTTTGCATGAAAAAAATATTATTTGCCTTAACTGCCTTTTTTATTAGTAATGCAGTGTTTTCCCAAACACCTGTTTCCTGGTTGTTTTCCAGTAAGAAAATTAGCGATAAGGTTTACGAGGTACAAATGATTGCAACCATCCAGCCAGGATGGCATTTATACGCCCAGGCGCAGCCAGAAGATGCAATTGCACAACCAACAAGTTTTCAATTTAACAAAAATCCATTTCTTGCTTTTGATGGTAAAGTAAAAGAAATTGGAAAGCTTGAAAAGTATAAAGATGAAACATTGGATGTTTCGGCTAACCAATACAGTAATAAAGTAACTTTTGTACAGGTTGTAAAATTAAAGGGTAAAGCAAAAACAGCTGTTACCGGTAAATTAGAATTCCAAACCTGTGATGATAAAAAATGCTTACCTCCTAAAACCGTTCCTTTTTCAATTGCTTTAAAATAACATGTTTTTATAGTTCATTTGCAAACGGGTTTCTTATTTGGAGCCCGTTTGTTTTTTATAAATTCTTGTATGAATTATTTTTTACGCATCTTATTTTTTTCGGCTTTATTAATTTTTGGTTTAGTTGGTTATAGCCAGGACAGTGCTGCTTATAAGTGGAATATTACAAGCGCCAAAATCAGTAATAATGAATATCAATTAATATTTTCTACCCCCGGAAATGCCAACTGGCAACTATATGCACCCAACCAGCTTTTAAGCGAAGTAGCAACTTCAGAAATAAAATTTTCTGATTCAGCAATAAAATTAATAAATGGTTTCAGCGATTCAGGGAACTTTAAAAGTATTCAAAGCCCGATATTTGAAACAGGGGTTAAACTTTACACGGGTACTACTACCTGGAAGCATACAATAAAAATTGATGGTGGTATCCCGGAAAAAATAATTGGCAGTCTTTTTTACTCTTTTGGTAAGAACGATGAATTTTACCAGGGCGAATATTCTTTCGCCGTTCCTTTAGAAGGCGGTGTGGCATCCACATCAAGAATATTAATCCCATCAATTGATCTTAAGAACCCGGTTGTTAATTGTGGCGATGAAGCAACAGAAGATAAAAGCCTGATGGCCATTTTCCTGCTTGGATTTATAGGTGGTTTAATTGCCCTGATCACTCCATGCGTTTTTCCTCTAATTCCCTTAACTGTATCCTTTTTTACCAAACGTTCCGGTACACGAAAAAAAGGAATTCGCAATGCTTTGTTTTATGGGCTTTGCATATTCGCAATTTATGCACTGCTAAGTATTCCTTTTCATTTGTTAGATAAAACAGATCCCGAGATTTTAAATAACATATCAACAAACGTTACGCTTAATATTGTTTTCTTTGTCATCTTCATTGTTTTTGCGCTTTCATTCTTCGGTTTTTACGAGATTGGTTTACCAGGTTCTTTTGCCAATAAGGTAGATTCAAAATCAGGCATCGGTGATTTTGCAGGCATATTTTTTATGGCACTAACGTTGGCCATTGTATCTTTTTCCTGCACAGGTCCTATACTCGGTTCATTGCTTGCAGGCGCCTTAACTAATAATGGCGGTGCCTGGCAGTTAACTTCCGGCATGTCGGGCTTTGGTTTAGGGTTAGCATTGCCTTTTGCATTATTTGCTTTATTCCCGGGTTGGTTGCAATCCATGCCAAAATCAGGTGGATGGCTTACGAGTGTAAAAGTTGTTTTGGGTTTTTTAGAACTAGCCATGGCCGTTAAGTTCTTATCAAACGCCGATTTGGTTAAGCAATGGGGATTTTTAAAAAGAGAAGTATTTATTGGTATTTGGATTGTCATTGGAATATGCATTGTTCTATATCTTTTGGGGGTTATACGTTTTGCACATGACAGTAAACCTAAGATGACGAAAATGCGGTGGGGTTTTGTGGTTTTATTTAGTGCAGCAACCCTTTACTTAATTCCGGGACTTACCAATACAAAAGCTGCCACATTATCGTTGATCAGTGGTTTTCCGCCGCCACTATCTTATAGCTTATATGAAAGAGAAATAACCATTAAGCCATTACACAATGATTATGAAAAAGCTTTGGAATTATCGCGACAGCAAAACAAACCTATCTTAATTGACTTTACAGGTTGGGCCTGTGTTAATTGCCGGCGCATGGAGGAAAATGTTTGGATCGATCCTGAAGTTGAAAAATTAATGAAAGATGAATTTATTGTTGTTTCACTTTATGTAGATGAAAGACAAAAATTGCCTGCAGCACAACAAACAGAATACACAACAAAAACCGGTGATACAAAACAGATCATTTCTGTGGGTGATAAATGGTCCACTTTCCAGTCAGAAAATTTTAATGCTGTTTCTCAACCGCAATATGCCATTATCAGTCCGGGCGAAAAAGCCTTGACTAAAACAAAAGCATATACTCCGGATCCCGAGGAATTTAATGAATGGCTGGAATGTGGACTCCAAGCTTTTAAAAAGAAAACTTCTTAAAATAATTTCTCAATTATTCTGCAGG
>JAKFCI010000438.1:0-4406 GCA_036676725.1 Chitinophagaceae bacterium | reverse complement strand
GAAAGCCAACCAGTGCCAAATCCCCAATTACATCTAATAATTTGTGGCGTGCCGGTTCGTTGGGAAAGCGGAGTTCAAGATTATTTAAAATACCACCTTCGGCAACCTTTACATCTTCTTTTTTAAAAACCTTTGATATGCGTTTTACTTGTTCGTCGGTAACGGGCTTGTCTACCACAACTATTGCATTATTAATATCGCCCCCTTTTATCAGGTTATTATTAATAAGGTATTCGAGTTCATGAAAAAAACTAAAGGTTCTGCACGGCGCAACTTGTTCTTTAAAGTCAGCCATGTTTTTGATAGATGCGTGTTGCGTACCTAAAACCGGGGAGTTAAAATCTATTAGCGTGTTGATCCGGTACTCGTTGTAAGGCATAGCCACCATTTCCACCTTCTTTTCATCGTCGGTAAAAGTTATGTTGTGCTGTAAAGTGTAATAAACCTTAACTGCAGCTTGCTGCTTCACCCCGGCCTTTTCTATTATTTCAACAAAAGGTGAAGCACTTCCATCTAAAATGGGCACTTCGCCGCCATTGATTTTTATCAAAACATTATCGACCCCACAACCAACAAGGGCTGCCATCAGGTGTTCAATGGTACTGATGCGGGCTCCATTTGCTTCAATGGTTGTACTACGCGTTGTTTCCACTACATTATCAACATCTGCTTTAACTGTAGGCTGCCCTTCGAGGTCCACACGTTGAAAAACGATACCAGTATTAGGCTCAGCAGGTACCAACACAATTTCTACGACTTGGCCAGAATGGATGCCCACCCCTTTAATCGAGGTTTCGGAAAGAAGTGTATGCTGAAATTCCTGCTCTGTATTATTGTCAGCTTGCATAGTGGGCGAAAGTATGAAAACAATCATTCAAATAATCCATATCAGCCAGAATGCATTGACCTGAAGGCCAAATTATTAGGCTTAACTCAAGTGCTAAATAGCTTAAAATGGCAATTAAATATTATTTAAACTCCGTACAGATTACAGCCAGCTGACATGCATTTGATGTTGGTACCGTAATTTTGCGCTTCATGCAGGCAATAGCTACATTTAATAACATTGATTCTTCTGCAGGAGCCCAAAGCCTGGTTTACGAGACGGTGCAACAAATTCCTGGCACCGTTCAGTATTCTATAAAAAGGTTTACAAAGCCCGGTGACTGGATGAGTGAAGATGTTGGTATGCTTGGCTACCAATTTGAACCAGAACAGAAGGAAAAAAATCATTTAGAACTCCGCTTTTGCATTACAGGCAAAATGTATTGCCAGGAACACAAAGACGAATGTGCTAAATGCATGGTTCACCAATCGGCTAATTGCAACCAAAAAATTGAAAGCCTCGATGTGCTCAGTTTCATATTTAGTCCTTCTGTTTTAAGCCAGTTTAGAGGTTCCCGCATGAATAACCCTTCTTTCAGCGAAGAAATCCTCTCCTTTTCTCATACCAGCTCTTTTTCTAAAACCCTGCCTATTTGTAACAGAACAAGAATGGTTTTAGAAGGTTTGCTAAACCACGATTACACCGATACACTTGAAAATATTTATGTAAATGCCCAAACCCAAATGTTGCTGCTCTACAGCCTTGATTGTATTTTGGGTGAAAAAGAAATAGATATTATCAGTTGCAAGTTTTTGGCAAATGACGATGACCGGGGAAAAGTGGTAAAAGCCAGGGAAATATTATTGCAACACATTGGTGAGCCCATTACCATTAAAGAATTAAGTCGCAAAGTAGCCATTAACGAATGTTACTTAAAAAAAGGCTTTAAGGAATTATTTGGTACCACCATTTTTGAATTTTACCAAAGCCAACGAATGGAGCATGCTAAATATTTGTTGTACGAAAAAGGACTAAGTGTAACAGAAGTTTCTGTCTTGCTTGGTTATTCTTCTATCTCGCATTTTAGTACAGCCTTTAAAAAACATACAGGTTTAAAGCCTTGCGAATTATTATTTAGATAATTATTCTTCAAATTTCATATGTTCGTAAGTTCACCTGTTTTCATTTTCAATCTTTCTAACCTGTAAATTATTTCATGTTTAGCGTTTTAGCAGGTACTGTTTTATTGGCCATTGTGCATGCATTAATTCCTAACCATTGGTTGCCGCTTGTTGCCGTAGCCAGGGCCGAAGGCTGGAAAGCAAGAGAAGTAACCATCATTACTTTATCGGCAGCATTAGCGCATGTTGTGGGCACCGTAGCCTTAGGATTGGTTTTAGGCTTTATTGGTAAAGAGTTGGTTGAAGATTATGGCAAAGCCATTTATGTTGGTTCTTCGGTTTTGCTCATCGTTTTTGGATTGATTTATTATACCGTCAACCTTCCACATCATCACCATAGCGGCAACCAGGATGTCGTTGCTTACAAACGCAGCAAACGCAAGTGGGTGCTTATTTTCATCGTCATGATGTTTCTTTCACCTTGCCTCGAAGTAGAAAGTTTATTTCTTACGGCCGGCGCTTACGGAATGGGTTTGGTTTTAATGATGTCAGCCGTTTATGCCATTGTTAGCATCAGTGGAATTTTATTGTTGGTGTCTCTTGGGCACAGGGGTGTAAATCTGTTACCGGCCCAATTTATAGAGCACAATGAAAAACGAATTAGTGGCATTGTGCTCATTGTTGTAGGTATCGTGTCCTTCTTTCTTCATTAATTTTTGATGCCAAAACACTTATGCTACTATGATACGCCTGTTGCGTCGCACTCTTGTACGTTCCGTAATTTATTCAGCAGGAAGTTTCAATTAGAATTTTTTCGGTTATGCATCGGCGTGGCTTTTGTTCAATAGTAATGCAATCGACGAACGGAGCGCCGCAACATAGGCTTAATAGTAGCATTGGCGCCGGCTTACAAAATCTCTTTCAGGCTTTCTTCCGCTGCATTAATTGTATAATCAAGGTCCTGGCTGGTTAATGCATTACTTAAAAACCAGGTTTCAAAAGCAGAGGGTGGTAAATACACACCGCGTTTAAGCATGGCATCGAAAAACTTATTGAATAAAGAATTTTCCGCAGCTGCGGCAGTTGCAAAATCTATAACGGGTTGCTTGCTAAAATGTACCGATAACATGCTGCCCAACTGGTTAATTACAAACGGCGTTCCCGAAGCATCAAAAACTTTTTGCAAACCCTTTTTTAAATAAATAGTTTTTTCTTCCAGTTCTGTATAAATAGCAGGATTTGTTTTTAATTCCTTCAACAAAGTAAAACCAGCGATCATGGCAAGTGGGTTGCCACTTAAAGTCCCGGCCTGGTAAACACTTCCAAGCGGTGAAATATGTTTCATGATCTCGAGCTTACCGCCAAAAGCGCCAACCGGCATGCCTGCGCCAATTACTTTTCCATAGGTAATTAAGTCCGCATCAATTTTTAATCTTTCCTGTGCACCGCCAAGGGCTAACCGAAAACCAGTCATCACTTCATCAAAAATGAAAACAATATTTTCTTCGTTACATATTTGTCGCAGCCCTTGTAAAAATCCTTCCTGCGGAATAATGCAACCCATATTTCCGGCAACAGGCTCAATTATGATCGCAGCTATTTCATTTTTGTTTTCAGCAATTAATGTTTTTACGGCAACCAGGTCATTGTAGGGCGCAGTTAAAGTATCTGCAGAAACACCCGCTGTTACGCCGGGCACAGCCTGTATTCCAAATGTTGCAACACCACTTCCGGCTTTCACCAAAAACGAGTCAGCATGACCGTGATAGCATCCTTCAAATTTGATGATTTTGTTTTTGCCGGTATACCCCCGGGCCAACCGAATAGCACTCATACAAGCTTCGGTGCCACTGCTAACCATTCTAACAAGATCAACGTTTGGCGCAATGCTTTTAATTAATTCCGCCATTTCAACTTCCAGTTCTGTTGGCGCACCAAAAGACGTACTGCCTGCAGCTTTTTCCTGGATGGCTTTTACAACCGGCTCGTATGCATGACCGAGGATCATTGGTCCCCACGAATTAATAAAGTCTAAATATTTATTGCCATCGGCATCGTATAAAAAAGCACCTTTTGCTTTTTGCATAAAGATGGGTGTACCGCCCACGCTTTTAAAAGCACGCACCGGGGAATTAACGCCGCCGGGTATGGAACCCTGTGCACGATCAAATAATTCCTGGCTTTTTTGAATGTTCATTATTAATTATTTTTTTTCGCAAATGCACGACGAATAAGAAACGAAAAGTATTAGTGACCTCTAACTATTGCTAATACTAATTAACCAAGTAAACGCACCGCGTCTTTTGCAAAATAAGTAGCGATTAAATCAGCGCCCGCTCTTTTCATGGATGTAAGTGTTTCTATTATTGCTTTGTCTTCATCTATCAAACCCATTTTTGCCGCAGCTTTAATCATTGCATATTCACCACTAATATTATAAACACTTACCGGCACATTAA
>JAKFCI010000437.1:0-4488 GCA_036676725.1 Chitinophagaceae bacterium | reverse complement strand
AGTCGGGTCAGGCTTATATGGGGGAGAAGGTCCTAATGATTTTTTTAAAAAAGGCGGCATTCAACCCATTAACTGGAAAAGTATTCGGGAGGAAAAATTGAAAGGTTCTCTTTCACGCCAGGTAATATTTGGTGAGAAAGGAACTTTGGCAAAATTTACGATGAAAAGGGGCGATTCCATTGCCAGGCATTACCATGTAAATGAAGAATACTTAATGATCCTTTCAGGCGAGATAAAATATAATTTTGATGACCATGAAGTGTTGATCAAATTTGGTGAGGTACTTGTTGTTCCGCCAAATGTTCCGCATTCAATTACTGCAATTGAGGACTCAGTATTTTTTACCTTCTTTGCGCCTAAACGTGAAGACTGGATGCGGGGACAGGATCAATATCTTCGTAAATAAATCAGGTAATTGAAACACCAATAAGTTTTCCAATACCAAAAGTTATTGCAGCAGCTGCCAAACCAAATAACACTTGTCTCATACCCGAGAACCAAACATTTTTCCCGGTAAATAAGGTTATGGCAGCACCAATTAAAAACAATCCGGCAGCGCTTAAACAAACACTAAAAATAATTGCTTTCATTCCTTCAGTAAACATAAAAGGCAACACCGGGATGACTGCCCCAATTGCAAAAAGAATGAACGAATAAACGGCTGCCTGTACGGCTGAACCCTTTAACTCTTCTGCATTGATACCCAGTTCCTCCCTGACTAAAACGTCATGTGCCAGGGATGTATCTTTCATTATTTCGATAGCCATTTGGTGTGCTTGTTCCTCTGGAATTCCTTTTGCTATATAGATCAATGCCAGCTCTTTCATTTCACCTTCCGGGTTTGCTTCTAATTCCTCCATTTCAATTTGCATTTGGTTTTCATACAATTCCTGCGAACTTTTAACTGAGATCCATTCGCCTAAAGACATTGATAATGCACCTGCTAATAAACCGGCAACTCCTGCAAGCAAAACACCTTCCTGTGCGGCAGTTGCGCCGGCTATGCCCATTACCAGGCTAAAATTTGAAACCAGTCCGTCATTGCCTCCGAGTACAGCCGCCCTAATGGCATTGCCACCAACCGACCTGTGGCTGCTTTCGAATTTTGAAATTTGAATCCCGGTAACTTTTTCTTCTTTTTCAAGTATGGAACGTAAAATTTTTACATGCGATGTTTCCGTTCCTGTTAATTGCTGTTTGTTCTTTTGTTTTTGTGTGATGATGGCATTTGAAATACTTTTTTCTGTATCCATCAATACGCCCAATACGTAATCATAACCGAAAATTTTACCGATTGTATTTAAAGTTTTTGCCCGCCACGAAGGCTGCGCCAGGTTTTCAAAACTGATGTTTTCTTTTTTTGCAAAAGCTTCCGCGTGGCTTTTTTCTATGTCACTCATTTGCCGGAAGACATTGGCTATGGTCGCATCTGATTCATGCTCGGCTAATTTGTTGTATAAATAGCTTGCATCAATTTCGGTTTGTATGCTTTTATTTTTCATGGAGATCTTTTTTCTTATTGCCCCTATTTGTTTGTGGTGCTTCCAAATTTTCCTTAACCCTGTACCTTACAATTTTGGTGATTAATGCAAAGGGCAATGGTTTGTTAATTGGAAATTGCACTGCACCTTTCGATGTTTTATAAACAGAAAGTTCTTTTTCAAAAGCTTCAATACCTGAAGGAGCCGGGTAAAAGCCAATGTGATTTTTATAGGCAGCAAAATGAACCAGGTTTCCATTTAAATAAAAGGTGGGCATGGCATAACTGATCTTTTCCGTCGCATCGGGTGCTGCTTTTTGTATGGTGGCCCGAAGCATGTTCAATATTTTTTGAACGTCGGGTGGAAAGGTGGCAATGTACTCATCGATGTTGTTTGGTTGTAGCACAATGGTAAATTTTATACTTGCCTAACGTAATAGCGTAACCGTTTATTTTGATCTGTGACCTTCCAGAATACTTATCGTTTTTTTATCTTGTTCTCCATTAAAAAATTTATTCAGGACCAATTGAAAAACAGGGTCAGCGTTTGGGATCAAAGAAAATAGGGTCATGGAAGATTTTAATTTCAGGTCATCCGGGCTCCCCAAAATAATGGTTGCATTTTTTTCTTCTTGCTTAAGTAATTCATTACAAATGCCAATAAGCGCCTGCTGCCTAAAACCGGATGTTTTAAAAATGCTTCTGCTTCTTCCATATCTTTTATGGCATAGAATTTCGAAGTCTCGCTAAAACCCAAACCTTGAATTTGAGGAAAAATATACCACATCCAATGGCTCCGCTTTTTGCCCTGCTTAATTTCCGCTAAAGCAATTGGGTAGTGCGTTTGCTGTGCCTCAATAAATCTATTTAAAGAGTGATTTTTTTCCATTTCCCTTTCTTTGCCTGTTTAAATACCCATTCTATCTATCAAATTTATTTTTTATTTGAATGATATAGGCCGTTCAAAGCATTTGTTTTATGAAAACACATATAGCAAGGAGTTTTTCAACTTGAGCAAGAAATTTGCATCAATACTTCCATATCAAAAACATAAATGGCAAACTGGAAGAATTTTCTACAGAATAGTACTTCGGCAATAGAAGGCAAATGGGATGAACTGCGTTTTAATCTTAATAAAAAGCTGGGTCTGAATGACCCCATTCAAATTGTACCCTACCGTACCTATGGCACTGCGAGGCGTTTATATATTAAAGGGCGGGTAATGGAAGATAAAAAAATTGGTAGTGCTGGCGATAAAGACACTATTTTGAACAACCTGTTGAACATGTATAAACGTTTTGAAAGCGATGAAGTACCCGGCGTAAAATTAAAGGCCATATTAGCGGATGAAGAACATGAAGTAACAACTGATAATGAAGGCTATTTCGTGCTGGACTTGCATCCAAAAACGCCTGTAATTAATGAACAACTTTGGCACCCTGTTCCAATTGAGTTGCTTAATGCACCAATTCCATTTAAACCCGGACTGAAAATTTATGCAGAAGTAATGATACCGCCACCAGATGCGGAATACGGCATCATCAGCGATATTGATGATACAATTGTCAAAACTACAGCTACCAATTTGCTGGCTATGAGCCGCATTACTTTTTTAAACAATGCAAGAACACGATTGCCTTTTGCAGGCGTTGCAGAATTTTACAAGGCTTTGCAATTAGGGAGAAACGGGAAACGCAATAACCCGTTTTTTTATGTGAGTAGCAGCCCATGGAATCTTTATGATCTTTTAATTGATTTCCTGGATCTTAATAAAATTCCGGCAGGGCCATTGTTACTTCGTGATTTTGGATTAGAAAAAAAGACCGGAGAAATTGATCCGCATATGGATCATAAGTTTAAAGAAATTACACAAATACTGGAAGCCTACCCGCAGCTTAATTTTGTTTTGGTTGGTGATAGCGGGCAGGAAGATCCCAATATCTACCGGGCCGTTGTCAATCATTTCCCAGGAAGAATACTCGCTATTTACATCCGCGATGTACAATTACCTGAACGAACAAAGATCGCCTACGATGTTTCGCAATCACTATTGGAACATAAAATTGAAATGGTCATTATTGAAAACACGGTACAGGCTGCGGAACATGCGGCCAAAAATGGATTGATCTTTACGGAAACAATACCAGCTATTGAACAAGATAAAAAAGAGGACAAAGGTGAAGAACCAGGTAAAGAAGATGCGACTGTACTCACTGCCTGATAGAGGGAATTAGAATCTTATCGTTATGCAATAAATATTTGTATGCCGGGCAGAAAAATATTGATAAAAATGATCCTTTAGTATCAGTAACTAACATTCTTGTCATCATTTGCATCATAATGCTGCAGTTCGTTCCAGGAACTGTTTGGCAGTATTTATTTCCGTCCTCGATGAATTTGATTGGTTGGCAACACCGATTAATTGTTCATAATAAAGTTTTGCTTTCTTCATATCACCCGCTTTTTCCGCTGCCAGCCCGGCGCCATACAAAGCATTAAAACGGTTAGGATGTTTTTTCAAATTAAGTTCATAAACTTCCAGTGCCTTCTCCCATTTATTCATTTCCATAAGCAGGTCGCCTAACAATTCTCTTGCAGGGATCACTTCTCCCGGCGTTACCGGGTGTTTTTCTGTCTTATCCTCCGCGTTGGCAGCAAGATTCATTTTTTCTAATGCTGCTTCATTCTTGCCTTCCATAAATTGAATCCAGGCTTCTGCTGTATTCATTTGTATCTCCACCTGGCCGGCCTTATAATTATCTTTTTGTTTCAATAATTCCTGATGCAATTGCTTTAATACACCTAATTCGCTTCTTGCCACATCTTTATTGCCGGTATGTACTGCACCCATTATCCTTGTAAAATGAACGATGGCTTTTTGCCATGGAAAATCTTTCCAGAAAAAATTCTTTTCATAAAATTTTAGGGTAGTTGCGCTACTCCAGTTTTTGTTTTCGAGCATATAACGAGCAGGAATAGCCGCAAAGGCGTATGCTACTTTAAAATTG
>JAKFCI010000436.1:0-4904 GCA_036676725.1 Chitinophagaceae bacterium | reverse complement strand
GTTAGGCAAGCGCAATTTTTTAAACATAATACTTCTACGGTCTTTTACAAATCATCTCAACTTCTGATAGCCATCATTTATTTAAACTTTCTGCCGGTATACTTTTAAAAACAAATTATTTTATGGACCAGAATTTTAAAAACCATGTGGCATTGGTAACTGGTGGCAGTTTTGGTATAGGCCGGTCAACAGCGATAGCGTTTGCAAAAAAAGGAGCCAACGTGGTTATTGCCGACTGGATAGAAGACAAGGAACAAACAACTTTAAACTTAATTAAAAAAGAAGGTAGTGAAGGCATATTTATTCAATGCGATGTTTCGAAACCAGGCGATGTAAAAGCAATGATCGAAAAGATTATTGCAACTTTTGGTAGGTTGGATTTTGCTTTTAATAATGCGGGTATAGAAGGCGTACAAGCGCCAGTACATGAATGTACCGAGGAGAACTGGGATAAAACGATGGCAGTAAATTTAAAAGGCGTATGGCTATGTATGAAAGAAGAGATCAGTCAAATGCGCAAACAAGGGAAAGGCGCTATCATTAATTGTTCTTCAATTGCAGGCCTCGCTGGTTTTGTTAATCTCCCCGCTTATACTGCCAGCAAACACGGTATTATCGGACTTACTAAAGTTGCTGCCTTAGAAAATGCAATTTTGGGTATCCGGATCAATGCAGTTTGTCCAGGAGTGATTCATACAAAAATGTTAGACAGGATTACTAAAGAAGATAAAGAAATAGAAGAAAAATATATTGCGCTTGAGCCTGTAGGAAGAATGGGTAAACCCGATGAAATAGCAGAAGCAGTTGTATGGTTATCCTCCGATGCTGCGTCCTTTGTTACGGGCCATTCTATGGTAGTTGATGGGGGATTTATGGCCGGTTAAGTGAATCTTAAATTTTTGCCCTCTTTTGTTTTCGTGACTTTTGTCACATTTTAAAATTTAAGCCTTAAGGAATTTTGTACTGAAGCATGGCAATTTATAAGAATGGATTTTTCAATTGATTTGTCATATACAGTTAGTTTTGGTTCGCCTCCTGTTTCTACAGGAGGCTTTTTATTATATTTCTAATACCCTTTCCAGCTTGGCTTCACTTTTTAAAATTGCTAATTCTTTTTCCTCGTTTGCAGTAAACCAAAGTTGGTAACCACCCGATAAATTATAAACTTTTTCAAATCCGTTTTGCATCAATATACGCGAAGCCATGTATCCGCGAAGTCCAATCATGCAATAAACATATATATCCCGGTCAATTGGAACTTCTTTTAACCTGCCGCGTAAATCATCTAACGGTATATTGATTGCGTTGTTTATTCTTCCCTCTTTATATTCTTTTTCTGTACGTACATCAATGATAAAATTATTTTTGCCGAGGCTTGATACGTCGTCACAATAAAATGCATTCATTCGTTTCAATAAAATATTTTCTGCTGTAAATCCTGCGATATTAACCGGGTCTTTGGCGGAGGAAAATGGAGGCGCATATGCATGTTCTATTTCAGTCAAATCAAAAATGCTTCCGCCATTTTTAATAACTGATGCCAGCAAATCAATACGTTTGTCTACACCCTTGGTTCCAACAACCTGTGCGCCTAATAAAAGCCCGGTTACCGGGGCAAAAACCAGTTGAATGTTCATTTGCTCTGAACCGGGATAATAGGCTGCATGTGACCCGCTGTACGTAGTTGAAAGCAGGTGATCGATACCGTTAGCTTTTAAATTTTTTGCTGATAAACCTGTTGTTCCTACCGTTAAGTCGAAAGCTTTTACAATGGCTGTGCCTATAGAACCGTTGTAAGGATATTTATTTTCAAATACAATGTTATTGGCACAAATACGTCCTTGTTTATTGGCCGGGCCTGCAAGGAAAGTGGTTACCGATGTTCCTGTTATAGGATTTTCAAATTCAATGGCATCGCCAACTGCATAAATATGGGGATCTGATGTTTGCAGGAATTGGTTTACGAGAATGCCTTTTGCCTTTCCAATTTTTAATCCCGCTTGAATTGCCAGGCGTGTATCAGGTTTTACACCAATTGATAAGATTACTACATCTGCAAG
Source organism: Chitinophagaceae bacterium (assembly GCA_036676725.1). Taxonomy (GTDB): domain Bacteria; phylum Bacteroidota; class Bacteroidia; order Chitinophagales; family Chitinophagaceae; genus Flavisolibacter. Next base: position 2,844 of record JAKFCI010000436.1, on the reverse strand, counting down.
CAATGCCTCTGATCCATTTAAAATAACTTGTAAACCGTTTTTATCTTTTTCAAAACCCGTAACGCTTGTACTAAGATACAAGGATATACCTTTTGAACGAATGTGTTGCTGCACAATAGCCGCCATAGAAAAATCGAGCGGTGCCAAAACCTGGTTGCCCATTTCAATAATTGAAACCTGCATTCCTAATTGATGTAAATTTTCAGCCATTTCCAGGCCGATAAATCCGGCACCAATGATCACTGCTTTTCCTGCGGGGAACTTTTGGACATAGGATTTTATTGTGTCCGTATCCACAACATTTCGAAGTGTAAAAATGCCTGGTAATCCAATACCTTCAAGTGGTGGACGTACAGGTTCTGCACCCGGCGATAGTACTAACTTATCATAAGTTTCAGTATAGGTTTCACCCGTAATTAAATTGGTTGCTGTAATGCTTTTTGTATCTGTATCAATACTTTTTACTTCTGTACAAACCCTTACATCTATTGCAAAACGTTTGGTAAAACTTGCGGCAGTTTGGACAAATAATTTCTGTCTTTCCTTTATAATATCGCCGATGTAATAGGGCAGGCCACAGTTGGCGTAAGAAATATAATCGCTTTTTTCAAAAAGAATAATGATTGCTTTTTCGTCCATTCTTCTCAACCTGGCTGCAGCACTTGCTCCGCCAGCAACAGCACCAATAATAATATATTTCCGAGAACAGGCGGGTACGGCAGGCGCATCATTCATGGTGCAAATGAAGTGCCTTCTACTTTATTTTTTCGTGACTTTAGTCATTGTTTATTATGATTAATGAGGAAGTTTTTTCTTAAACATCCGCAGACCCATAGAACTGCCAAGGCACTTGCTATAACAACTATTGAAATAAAGAATCCAGAATCAATTTGTGCAAACAAAAGCCGGAGACAGCAATTTTATCTATCAACTAAAAAATGGTTGTCAAAAAAGATGTTTAACTAAAACTATAATCTACACCTGTTACCTGCGTCAACAAGGTTTTTGGCGCATCTAAAATTATTGCATTCTCCTCGGGTAAAGGCGCAACCGGTGAATGTTGTTTTAAATAATCTTTTAAAACATCGTGTAAACTAATACTGGTGTTAATTGCATCATCCACGCCTGTCATGCGGCAAAGCATATTTGTAGGGTCACCTTCACGTTCGCAAGCACATATGGAATATGTTTTTGAAAGTTCTATCGGGCTGCCATTTACGGTTATTGATTTTACCCTGCTACCCATTTCATCAAAAGCTTTAAATGTAACATTCATGCCTTTAAATTTAACAAGCCATCCTCCTAAACGTTTTCCAGCATCTTTTGCAAAAACGTTGTTCAATTCTTTTTCCAGCCAATCAACAATTTGTTTGCCCTTTACTTTACCAGTGCGCACCTGCGAATCAATCGGTAACATGTCAAATAAAAATCCTTCCGTGATGGGGATATTTCCTGTAGCATCTTTTTTATTGCGTGGTGGACAAAAACGAAATCCATTCGACAATACTATGTCTGTTCCTACCTTCCATTTTAAAGCATCAATAATTAAAGTGTCAATCGTGTTTTCTACTACAAAATACCGGTACAACGGCACTTTACTGTAACCAACAACTTCGTTCATTTTTTGTATGTAAGGCTGTTCTTTTTCTTTTATTAAACTTTGTACCGCTTCGTCTTCTTTATATTTATTACGATCAACTTCAACAAGCGAATATTCTTCTTTCGTGATCTTTCCATTTTCAACAATTAAATCAAGCCTGCCTACAAATGAACCAAATGCACCGGGTTCAACAACCTTTGCATATTTGCATTGAATTGGTTTTCGAATGCGTTCGTGTGTATCACCTCCAAAAATATAATCTACACCTTCGCACTCTTTTAAATTTGCTAAAGCTATTTGTTGCGACAGGCCCAAATGCGATAACAAAATTACCATGTCGCATTGTTCCTGATCACGCAATACTTTAATGTAATGTTGCAGGTTTTCTTCCGGGTGAGTGTAAATTATTCCTTTACTGTAATCCGGCGATTGGCGAATAGGAACAAGAGGATCTGTATAGCCAACAAAGCCAATTTTTATTCCAGCTACACTCCATGTATGGTAAGCCGGAAAGATCAGTTCTCCTTTTTTTCCATCACCCAAATCGTGGTACATATTGGCGCAAATTTTCGGGGCGTCTAAACCACCTAAAAGTTTTTGCATTGCTGCTTTTTTATACACTACTTCCCAATTTCCGGGCAGGTATAAATTATAATCCAATGCATTTAAAATAGGCTGCATGGCTTTACCTTCTGTTTCTACGCTCAACTGGCTTCCCTGGAACATGTCGCCTGTATCAATGATAAAAGTGTTTGGGTTTTTTGATTTTATTTTTTTGAAAAGTGATGCCAGGTGTGCATACCCGCCGGTTGTACGAAATACCATTTGTTCATTTTCCCAAAACATTTCATCATGCGGGTGTAGCTGGCAATGTACATCAGTGGTTTGCAAAAGAGTTACAACTTGTTGTCCTTTTTTTAAATTATTTCTTGCACGCTCTTTTTCATTTTTTTCTTCATGCGTAACATTAGCAAGCGCTGAAATTGGGTTCAATGAAAGTCCTAAACCGGCTAAGGTTGAATAGCGTAAAAAGTTTCTTCTTGATGTTGGTTGTATCATAGGTGCTTACTATTTTTTGCTTTTAATTTTTCGTTCTTTTTCTATTGGTTTATAAGGTCCATATTTATGTTGTTGTTCCGAAAAACCATCTGCGTATGGACCAAAAGGTTCATCAACTGATTTTTTTGAAATGTCGGGCCAGTCTTTTGATTGGTCAATATGTGGACGTGGTTGCGAGTTTACAA
>JAKFCI010000435.1:0-5789 GCA_036676725.1 Chitinophagaceae bacterium | reverse complement strand
CATGTCATCTAATTCAATAATCAATGGCTGTGTACGGTTAATGGTTTCTATGAGATCATAAATCGAATCTATTAAACCAAGGTCGCCTAAAGTTGGGGGTATTAAAGAACGTGAAATATTACGTACTTCATTAATAACTTCTAAAATGCTTTTTATGGACAGTGCAATCATATCTTGTTTGGTATCGACCGTTGAAGTTTTAGCAAGTTCAAGATATAATTTTGTTGTCGTTAGCAATTGACCCACATTATCATGTAACTCTTTTCCAATTTCCTTTCGCTCTTTTTCTTGTCCATCAATAGTTGCCTGTGTTAAAGCTTTTTGTTGGTTTATTTGTTCAATTAATAATTGTTCTTCCAGTCTTTTTCTTTCAGTTATGTCAACAAAAGAACACACAATATTCATTAACTGTCCTTCATTATCTATGATTGGATCGGCATTTACCATCATCCACCGACGCATTTTAGTTTCGGGATTTAAAACACCTATCACCGAATTACGCACCCTGATTTTTTCATGAACCGCCCTGTATGTTGGTCGCTCTTCTAATTTGGATTCTGTGCCGTCTTCCTTAATTACATCTTCGTATAATTCCCAAATCTTTTTTCCAATAAATGATTCTTCTGGTTTGCACAGCATATGGTTCATTGCATTATTGGACATTAAAACGTTGCCCAAACCATCCTGCAACAAAACACCAACTTGCAAATCCATGATCAAGGTTCTAAACAATTGCTCGTTGGCCTTAACCGCATCGCTTGCTTTTTTACGCAAAGAATCATCATGAAAATACATGGCTACACTCTTTACATATGGATTGCTTAGCAAGTTATGGGCACGCACTGTGCACCAAAGCCATTCTCCATCTTTTTTTCTCAATCGAACCAAAATAAATTTGATCTCGGAACTTTCTGCAACCTCTTTTTCGAAAGATTCCAATGCTTTTAACTGGTCATCGGGGTGTACAAAATGCAAAAGATTTTTGCCTACACCTTCTTCTGGTTCATATCCCAAAATATGTTTTATAGAAGGAGATACAAAAGTGATCGTTCCTTGTGCATCTACCAGCGATATCCCATCTAAAGAATCGGCAATAAGGCTTCGGTAAAATAGTTCGCTTTTCTTTACATTCTCTTCTGCAATTTTTCTATCGGTTATATCTTTTCCAACAGCCAAAATTCCTTTTTGTCCATTTTGATCGAAAATGAATTTTACACTTTGAACAAAATATTTAGTATTTCCACCCGCATCTTTATAAATAATTTCTCCCCGCCATAAGCCTGTTTCTTTTAATATTGCCAATGCTGTAGCAAGGTCATTTTCTACAAAATCAAATTGCACCAGTTCAACAAACGTTCTTCCAATTGCTTGCCCAGAGTTAAAACCATAAACTTCTTCAGCTATTTTATTCCAGCTTTTTATTACACCGTTAATATCAGTTGTAACAACAATATCCAACACATTATCTAAAATAGTAGCCTGGTAACAAAGCTGGTCTTCTTTTATTTTTTGATCATTTATATCTACTACCGAGCCTATGTAACCGAGGAAAGTACCATCATTTAATATTCGTGGGATAGCTGTATCGAGCACCCAACGAAATTCACCGGATTGCTTTTTTAAGCGGTACACCATTGTAATGGGTTCAAGCTTTTCAAAGCTTTTATTAAATTCTTTTATCGCCTGCTTTTCGTCATCACGGTGCACAATGGAAACCCAGTTCTTATCCGAAAGCATTTGGGTATTCATGCCGGTAAAGTCGGTCCAGGGCTTATTTACATAGCTTGTTTCATTTTTTTCATTCGACATCCAAATCATTACCGGTGCGGAATCCGCAACATCACGAAATCTCTTTTCACTTTCTGCCAACTTTAGTTCAACAGCCTTGCGTTTTGTGATATCTGTACCAGCCACTACATAGCCAATAGGTAAACCGTTTTCGTCTTTTAGCTGCTTAAAGGTTGCCAAAAGCGTAATCATTTTGTTATCGGATGGACGGCAGAAACTCATTTCTCCTTTCCAGGAACCCGTTTCATTCAGAATTTGCCTTACTTCTTCCCTTGACTTATCGCCATAATAAATTTCAAAATAATCACGAATGTTCTTACCAATAATTTGTTCCGCTTTTATACCATGAATTTTTTCTGCGGCATTATTCCATGTCAATGGTTTAAAATCCAAATCAGCAGCCATTAACAGGTCTGAGGTTTCTTCTACCAAATTAGCAAGGAGCTGAATTTTTTTTTCTATTTTTTTTCTTTCTGTAATGTCTCTCTGTGTGCCCCAAATCCTTTTTAAAAAACCATTTTCGATTATGCCCACCGCATTATTTAAAAAATACCGGCTTTCGCCGTTTTTATCCTTTTCATGCGATTCAGCATCAACAATTTTAAAATCATTTTGAATAAAGGTTCTAAAAAATTCTATGTTGGCAGGATCGTTAAAGTCTAATAATTGTTCCGGCAATAAACCTAGCAGGTCAGCGGATTTTTGGTGACCATACATTTTTGCCATGGCATCATTGCATTCGGATATATAACCATCGCTTTTTAATTTTTCCACCATTTCTTCTAAAGGAAGATTAATGGACATAGGTGTTTTGAGCTCCTGGCAGAAAATGCCTTCTGAACTTTGTTCTATAAATAATTTATATTTTTCTACCTGTAGGGATAAATCTGTATGACTCTCAATATTATCAGTAACATCCACAACATAGAACTGTAAATAAGGCAGTCCATTAATTATTACATCGCTCAGGTATAATTCAACAACAATAAGATCACCGTGCTTTTTTTGTTGCTTAAAGGTTTTTTGCTTTAGAGTGTCATTGCTTTTCAAGCAATGCAATAATTTAATTTTACTTTCTTCGTGAAGCAGGTCTAAAAAATTCTTAGCTGCATATGCAGCCACATTAAACTCGTATAAATCAACAGCTTTTTCATTTGCTGCTTTGATTTGCAATGTTTCTTTTTCTACAATAAGACACGGCAAGGGGCCGGCATTAAAAAGAACAAAAAAATTGTCCTGTGAATTGGGAATTATTTCATTGAAAAATAGGGGCACGGAAGTAATTTATAAAGATGCTCAAATGCAGCAGTCGCCGAAGATAGAATAATAAAGAAGCTATGTCAAGTATTACATAGAACAATAAAAACGGGCTAAAGGAAAACCTTTAGCCCGTTTAAGAATATTTTAATTTAAGACCTCTTAGTTAGACGCTGTTTTTTGGGCAGATGTCCATTTTGATAATTGAGGGCACGAACCCACTGACGGATCCAACATGATATAATAACCTGGAATTCGGCTGTTTAGCCATTTATCTAAAGTAATGGCCTTTTTTTCTTCAAGTGCAGCTTGTGAAATTTTGTTGTAATCATCGCGAATATTCATACGATGCGGCTCTGAACGTGATTTTAAATAAAGAATCCGAATGCCTTTATCGCCACGTTCATTTACAAAAGCAGCAGGTTGAGATACTTCACCCACTTTTAATTTATCTAAAGTGGTAACAATTTCTTTATCTAATTCATCAATCGTTAAATAAGTATCGCCATCACGGCTTGTAATGTAAGCACCTGCAAATTTTGCTGCTTCATCTTCGCTGTATTTACCAGCTGCCGTATTAAAATCAATTGTACCGGCAATCAATTTCGCTCTTACGGAATCTAACTTAGAAATGCCTTGCGCCATTTCAGCATCTGTTACAGGAGGGCGGCGCAAAATGTGCCGGATAACTGCATCATCGCCATTGCGTTCAACCATTTGAATAATATGGTATCCGAATTTTCCTTTAAACGGGTTTGAAATTTCACCTTCCTTTAAACGGAACGCTGCTGAAAGAAAAGGAGGATCCCAGGTTTTTTCAGTTCGGTTGATTTGATATTGACCACCTCTTTCCTTTGAACCCGGATCTTCCGAAAAGTTTTTAGCCAGTTGCTCGAATGTAGTAACCTTAGCTTCAACCTGGCGTTTGTAGGCCGCTAATTCGTCAATGATATATTTTTCAAGATCTCTTGAAGCCTTTGGATAAACAACAATTTGACCTATTTCTAATTCCGATTCAAAAAACGGAAGGCTGTCAACGGGCACTTTGTCAAAATATGCTTTTGTTTCGTTAGGTGTTATGCGCACATTATCTACAATCTTTCTTTGCATGGCCTGCGCCAGTTTATTTTCTTTTATAGATTCTCTTGCATCATCTTTTATCTGGTAAATTGTTTTGCCAGCGATTCTTTCTAATTCTTCCTGTGTTCCATATGCCCTGATAAATTCACGAACTCTTAGGTCCAGGTCGGCTTCCACTTCTTCATCAGTAACTGGTAAAGAATCTTTTACTGCCTGCAGCATCAACACTTTTGAAACAAGCGCTTGTTCAAGGATCATACATTCTGCATTTTCCGGTATGTTTCCACCTTGCCGCGCAGCATCAGCAATTGCATTTTTCACATCGGAATACAAAATGATCTTGTCGCCTACAACGCCAATAATTTTATCGGCAACGACTTTTTGCTGTTGCGCGGTTGCCATAAAAAATGAGCAAAGGAAAAATGAAAATGTAAAAAAGTGCTTCATAATAAAAAATGATCGTTGCCAAATGTAGGTGATTGAAACAAAAATCCCCCTTGAATAACGGGGGATTAACAAACTCTTTGAATTAATTAAATGCATTGAACTATAAAGTTCTTATCAGAACTTATTTATAATGTTCTCTTTACTTCTTCAATTTCGTAAGCTTCCACAATGTCGCCCGGTTTCATATCATTATAATTTTTGATCGTTAACCCGCACTCCATTCCTGAAAGCACTTCTTTCGCATCATCTTTATAACGTTTTAATGAACCTAGTTCTGCGCTTGCGCCTTCGCCTGTAGGATAAACCACAATACCATCACGGATCAAACGGATCTTGTTGTCACGCTTGATCTTTCCGTCCAATACCTGGCAACCTGCTACAGTAGCTTTATCAAACTTGAATACTTCTTTGATCTCCACGTTGGCAACAATCTTCTCCTGCATTTTCGGTTCCAACATACCTTCCATCGCACTCTTGATCTCCTCGATAGCATTGTAGATGATCGAGTATAATTTGATCTCGATACCGGCTCCATCAGCCAACCTGTTTGCCTGGATGGATGGACGAACGTTAAAACCTATAATCACCGCATCTGATGCTTCTGCTAACACAATATCACTTTCATTGATCTGTCCAACACCTTTGTGAATTACGCTAACTAAAATTTCCTGCGTAGAAAGTTTTTGTAATGAATCACTTAAGGCTTCAACAGAACCATCCACGTCACCTTTAATGATCACTTTCAATTCTTTAAAATTACCAAGTGCCAAACGACGACCAATTTCATCCAGGGTAATATGCTTCTTGGCACGCATTCCTTGCTCACGCAAGATTTGTGCACGGCGGTTTGCAACTTCTTTCGCTTCTGATTCTTCCTGGTATACACGGAAAGTTTCACCTGCTTGCGGTGCACCATTCAAACCAAGTATCAATACCGGTGTAGATGGAGGTGCTTCGTTTACACGTTTGTTGCGTTCATTCATCATGGCTTTTACACGACCATAATTTTGTCCGCTTACAACAATGTCGCCTGCTTTTAAAGTTCCATTCTGTACGAGGATCGTAGCAACATATCCGCGTCCCTTATCCAGGGTTGCTTCTATAATTGAACCATTCGCTTCCTTTTTGGGGTTTGCTTTAAGGTCAAGTATTTCAGCTTCTAACAATATTTTTTCTAGCAACAAATCAATATTTAAACCTTGCTTGGCACTAATTTC
>JAKFCI010000434.1:0-15131 GCA_036676725.1 Chitinophagaceae bacterium | reverse complement strand
ACGTGCTGCATAATGTTCCAGTTTATTTCGCCGGTGTTGAAGTTTTTCAATTATTTCTTTTCCCGATACGGCAAAAATTTCAGGGGGCAGTTGCCGGATCGATTTTGTGATTACAGAATCAGTCAATGATTGACGAAGTGTTGCGGCTGCTACCTGCCAGTCCATATAATCCATTTCAGTAGCAAAATATTTATCCAGCATCCTGTCGTGGCTGGTAAGTGTTTTTACATTTTTAATGGTGTGTTCAAAACTTTGTAAAAACCGTAAACGGGTAACCGCAATCACAATATTTGTCAGCAAGCCATCATGCGTAAAAAAAGCCTGGTCGCGGTCGTTAGGTACCGGTATAAAGACCTTGCTTGCACCATCTTCTATTCCCCATTTCCAGTTACCACCATGACGGTCCACATCTGAAATTAGTATATCAAACAACCTGGCTTTTATCAATGCCTGCTGGTCAACTTTATATTGGTTATTATCTCTTAATTTTTCTTTTACCTCGATGGTGCCAAAATATTTTTTGTAATTACCTAAGTGCGGTGCATCATTTATGTCACTAACAGGCCGCTCTTCCAAAAGGTAAACATCGTTGGCAAAGAGTGCATTAAAAGTATCCAACGCCGCATGCCCGGGCAAAAAAATGAGCTGCGGTTGCGCATGATTGATATTCGCCTTTTGCAACATGGCAGGCAATGCAAAAGCGGCAAAAGGGTGCGACATAGATACGCCATCTTTTACCAATTCGCCATACAGGCTATTCTTTAAAATTGATGGTAAGGTTTTACCTCTTGTTTTATTAATGGAGCGTAAAGCATATTCTTTACCATTGGCAGATCGAAGCCGCAAAGACTTACTTTCACCACCACCGCTTTTTTCATAAGGGATTAAACCACCATAAATTGTATCAAGCAATACTATTGGTACCTGGACGGGTGTTAGCCATTCCTGCCGCCTGTTTTTACCCCATAGCCATTGCCCCAATTTTGATTTTTTGTATTCCTGTCCAGCAACAACTGTAACATGGCTGGCGGTATGCCCTATAATTGTTTGCGCTTTAACAGCTCCGGCCAATAATAGGATTATAAAGGGTACGTAAAATTTCTTCTTAGAAATCATCAGGAGTACTCTTTATAAAACTATGCCATGATATTTTTTTATGGGTTGAAAATCTTAATCCTGTTCATACAAAGACCAAGAAAAAGCTGCGTTTATTGATTAGCCTATGCATTGTAGTTAGGCTTCTTTTTTCTGAAATGTGTAAAGTTTCCCTGCCTAAATATTAAGCTTGTTGGTAATGGGTATCAAAAATTTGTTTATATTAGGTATCAACTCAAACCAAAACTAAAATGAAAAAGATCTTGCTTTTTTTGCTTCCGGCAACCATGTTACTTGCTTGTAACAATGAATCTGCCACTACTGAAACTTCAAAAAGTGACTCCACTTCCACATCCAAAAGCGAAGATTTAAATCTTCCATACACAGTAGAAAGAACCCCGGATTGGGAACGTGGCGACAACGCCAACGTTGCTGTTGCAATGAATGCCTTAAGAGCATACGAGGTAAACGATCTTAACGCATTTAAGCAATACGTGGCTGACTCAGTAGAATTTTATGCGGACACTTTTATTTTTAAAGGGTCAAAGGATTCCCTTTCAAAAATTTTGGGCAACTGGCGCAACCAAACAGATTCTTTGCAAGTTAAAATGCAGGATTACGAATCTGTAAAAAGCAAAGGCCGTGGCGAAGAATGGGTTGGACTCTGGTATACAGAAGTGAATACCACTAAAGGAAAAACAGATTCAATGATGGTGATGGATGATATAAAGATTGTGAACGGAAAGGTTACTGTAATAGACAGTAAGATGAGACGAATTCCAAAAACCAAGTAACAGGTCACTAACAATACTAAAAAAAGCCTTCTAATCAGGAAGGCTTTTTTTATTATTATGCTTAATCATTTAGGATTATTATGCTTAATCATTTAGGCATCACGTCCATGGCATTGCTTGAATTTTTTTCCGCTTCCGCAAGGGCAGGGGTCGTTACGACCAATTTTTGGTCCCACTTTAACCGGCTCTTGTTTTACCGCCGCACCACCAGATGATGGATCGAAATAATCTTTTTCATTAACGGAGTAATCATCACCAATTGCATCAATTTCAGCTTTGTTGATCTTCATGCCACTCATGTCGGTTTTTTGCTGGCGGCCTTCACGCAATTGTTGCTGCTGTGGCGCATCTTCCTGCGCTGGCAATGTTGCATGGCAAAGGAAAGAAACGATCTCTTTATTTACTTCTCCGCTCATGCGTTTAAATAAACTATAAGCTTCTACTTTATATATGACCAGTGGATCTTTTTGTTCCAGGTAAACGGTTTGTACACTTTGCTTCAGGTCGTCCATTGCACGTAAGTGCTCCTTCCAGCTATCATCAATAATAGAAAGTGTAATACTTCTTTCCATTGCATTGCACAATTCCTGTCCTTCGGTAGCAACTGTTTTATCTAAATTGGTCAGCACATTAATGGCTTTGCGTCCATCGGTAAATGGTACCACAACGTTTTCTATATGGCTGCCTTGTGTTGAACGAATGTTTTTAAATACAGGTACTGCTTGTTTGCTTACAATCTCTTTGTGTTGCTGGTAATTGTTGATGGCTTCATCGTACAAACGATCGGTTAGCGTGTTGCTGTCTGTTCGTTTAAATTCTTCTTCTGTAATTTTTGAATCAATACCGAAGTTAACGATGCACGCAAGTTTAAAGCCTTCGTAATCATCGCCTTCTTTAAAGTTTAATACGTTGTCTTCGGCGGTTACCGAAAATGCATTGTCGATATCAAGTGCTAAACGTTCTCCAAACAAGGCGTGATTTCTGCGGTCGTAAACTGCATTACGCTGCTTGTTCATTACATCATCATATTCAAGCAAACGTTTACGAATACCAAAGTTATTTTCTTCAACTTTCTTTTGTGCACGTTCAATTGATTTCGTGATCATGCTGTGCTGGATCACTTCGCCTTCTTTATAACCAAAACGGTCCATTAATCCGGCAATTCGTTCGCTACCAAACATGCGCATCAAATCATCTTCAAGAGCAACAAAAAACTGGGAAGTACCGGGGTCTCCTTGTCTTCCTGCACGACCACGCAACTGCCTATCCACACGACGGCTTTCATGGCGTTCTGTACCAATAATGGCTAAGCCACCTGCTTCCTTAACACCTGGCCCTAGCTTAATATCCGTACCACGACCCGCCATGTTGGTGGCAATGGTTACAGCACCCGATAAGCCAGCTTCGGCAACAATCTGGGCCTCACGGGAGTGTTGCTTTGCATTCAATACATTATGCGGGATCTTTTTGGTTTGTAATGCACGACTTAATAATTCACTTACTTCAACCGAGGTAGTACCTACTAGTACCGGGCGGCCTGCGTTGCGTAAGTTTTCTATTTCATCTATTACCGCACGGAATTTTTCACGCTTGGTTTTATAAACCAGGTCTTGTGAATCTTTACGTGTAATAGGAATGTTTGTTGGGATGGTAACTACATCTAGTTTATAAATGCTCCACAACTCCGCTGCTTCTGTTTCGGCAGTACCGGTCATACCGGCAAGCTTGTGGTACATTCTAAAAAAGTTTTGTAAAGTAACCGTAGCATAGGTTTGTGTAGCCGCTTCGATCTTCACATTTTCTTTTGCTTCAATAGCCTGGTGTAAACCATCGCTGTAGCGTCTTCCGTCAAGAATACGTCCGGTTTGTTCATCAACGATCTTTACCGCTTCATCCATCACCACGTATTCAATATCCTTATCAAAAAGTGTGTATGCTTTTAATAATTGCTGCACACCATGAATACGATCTGCCTTTTGTGCATATTCATTAAGGATAGCTTCTTTCTGTTGTAATTTTTCTTCTACAGGTCCGGTCGATTTTTCAACATCAGCAAGGCGCACACTAATATCAGGAAGAACAAAGAACTCAGGATCTTCACCGCTCATGGTAATGGCTTGAATTCCTTTATCAGTAAGATCAACTGATTTATTTTTTTCATCAATGTGAAAAAGGAGTTCTTCATCAACAATCGGCATGTTCCTTTGCTGGTCGGCTAAATAAAAGTTTTCGGCTTTCTGCAGCTTTACTTTTATTCCCGGCTCACTTAAAAATTTAATGGTAGGTCCATATTTAGGTAAGCCCCTGAAAGCCCTGAAAAGAAACAGTCCGCCACCTTTAGGATCGTCATCTCCTTCGGCAAAACGTTTTTTTGCTTCGTTTAAAAAGCCACGCACCAAACGCTCCTGACCTTCCACTAAATTTTGAACACGTGGTTTTAATATATGGAACTGCTGGTCATCGCCTTTTGGTACAGGACCGGAAATGATCAAAGGTGTACGGGCATCATCGATCAAAACGCTATCTACCTCGTCTACCATGGCAAAATGGTGTTTGCGCTGAACCATTTCATCCGGGGAATGAACCATGTTATCACGCAGGTAGTCAAAACCGAATTCATTATTGGTGCCGTAGGTAATGTCGGCCTGGTATGCCCTTCGGCGTTCTTCACTGTTTGGCTGGTGCTTGTCAATACAATCTACACGCAAACCAAGCCATTCGAAGATTGGTCCGTTCCACTCGGAGTCACGACGGGCAAGGTAATCGTTAACGGTAACGATGTGCACACCTTCTCCTGCCAAAGCATTTAAGTAAGCAGGCAGTGTAGATACCAGGGTTTTACCTTCACCCGTAGCCATCTCCGCGATCTTGCCATTGTGTAAAACCACCCCACCAATTAACTGCACGTCGTAGTGCACCATGTTCCAGGTAACTTGTCCGCCACCTGCTGTCCATGTATTTTGGTAGATTGCTTTATCACCATCGATCTTGATATAATCTTTTTGAACACTCAGGTTGCGATCGTGTTCGGTTGCAGTTGAAACCAATTCCGTGTTCTCTTTAAAACGGCGGGATGTTTCTTTTACAACGGCAAATGCTTCCGGCAGTATCTGCTTTAAAACTTCTTCAAGTTTGGTGTCGCGGTCCTTTTTTAGCTTATCAACATCCTGGTAAATTTTATCTTTTCCAACCAGGTCGTTAAACGGAAGATCTTCAGCGCTTTTGTTGGTTGCTTCAATCTGTGCGTCAATATCCTTCAGGTGTTCTTTAATCCTTTCGCGGAATTCAATTGTTTTGTTGCGGAGTTCGTCGTTGCTTATAGAACTATAAGCCTGGAAGTGGTTGTTGATCTTAGAAATATAGGGCATGATCACCTTCACATCCTTTTCGGATTTGCTGCCACCAAATAATTTTGAAAATATGCCGGCCATAATAAGTTTTTGGTAATGCTCTTTATTGATTATTAGCGTTTTCACTCGTCAAAAAAGGTGCTAAACGGGTTTAGCAGCCAACATGACAGAGCCGCCAAAGATAGTTGAAATTAGCCTTTAGGTTTTTGACTTATTCTACTCATATATAAGTGGCCTGTTTTTATATATTGTTTAACGTACTTTGATGTTGGGACCTATTATGCGAATAACGAAACAATTACTATTTCTATTCATTATTATATCAGCCACAATGGCTAGTTGTAATAGTGAAGATGTGCCTTTGAAAAAAACAGCACAGGGAAAACTTTACCTGGATGCAAAGATTACAGGCGAAGAAGCTAAAGAGGCGGTTACGATTTTAGTGCTCTTTAAAAATGGACCGAATGGGCCAGCCATTGCATTGGGAGAAGATGCAACAGTGACTTTAGATGGAGAAACACTGGCTGCAGATAGTACAGAAAAATTTGGGGTTTTCTATGAAACGCAAAGAAGATTGGATGAATTTGCCGGTGCTCATATTTTAGAATTTAGCGATGGTGACAGGGAAGTGAAACAAGAATTTGACTTTATACCCTTTGCTTTAAAGGATTCGTTACCAACCGTTTTAAAACGTAATGACCTGGTTTTTCAACTAGAGGGACTTGAAGCTAAAGAAGCTATTCACCTTGTGATGACGGATACAGGTTTTATTACAAACGACATAAATTCGGTTGATACCTTATTAAATGGTCAATTAGTGGTGGACAGGCAACGGCTTGCTAATTTAAAAAATGGCCCTATAAGCTTCCAGCTTTATAAAGATGTAAGGAAACGCTTAAGAAAAGATGGGAAGGAATGGGGACAAATAACAACTTCATATGGTTTGATGCGTGAATTTATATTAACCGATTAGTATAAAAGATAATATGACCTTGCCATAAGGAAGCAAAGACTGTAAATACATTTGTAAACTATGTGGTATTTTAGGTGCCATACCGTACTTTTGCACCCCGAAAGTGGGGAGTAGATTTGTTGCCGTACAAGTGTGCGACGCAACGAAAGGTGAAGAAAGAACAACTGCCCGGACAACAATTAGGAATTTAGAAATCTTGAAATCAGAAATTTAATATGGCTGGTCAATTAAAAGAAGTACGTAACCGCATCAAATCAGTTCAAAGCACACAGCAGATTACCAAAGCAATGAAAATGGTGAGTGCGGCAAAATTGCGCAGGGCACAGGATTCGATTATTCAAATGCGCCCCTACGCCAGGAAATTACAGGAAATGCTAAGCAACATTGTTAGCAATACCGAAATGGATGGCGGAAACCCATTGGCTGCAGAACGTGCTGTTGAAAAAGTTTTGTTGATCGTTGTTACTTCTGACCGCGGATTGGCCGGCGCCTACAATGCCAACATTATTAAGCTTGCTAAACTTACCATGCAGGAAAAATATGCCAGCCAATATGCAAAGGGCAATGTTACCATTTGGAGCATTGGCAAAAAAGGCTATGAGCATTTTTTAAAAAACAATTATACGGTAACAGACACGCATAAGGACATTTTCCTGAACCTGAAATTTGAAGCAGTGCAAGCGGCTTCGGAAGCAGCGGTGAAAGCTTACCTGGCTAAAGAATTTGATGCAATTGAAATTGTATACAGCGAATTTAAAAATGCCGCAACGCAGCGTTTTGTTAACGAACAATTTTTACCTATTCCAAAAGCAGCTAATACAAGCGGAAGCGCTGTAAAAGCAGATTTTATTTTCGACCCGAATAAGGAAGAACTGGTGGCAGAACTAATGCCTAAAATATTAAATACGCAATTGTACAAAGCCGTTTTAGATGCAAATGCATCGGAACACGGCGCCCGCATGACAGCGATGGATAAGGCAAGTGAAAATGCGAACGAATTATTACGCAACCTTAAAATTTCGTATAACAGGGCAAGGCAGGCTGCAATTACAACCGAGTTGACGGAGATTGTTAGTGGCGCTGCAGCATTGCAGGGATAAAAAATAATTTGAGAATTGAATTGAATTTTTTTTAAGCCGGTTTAACCATTATTTTCAATTCGAGTATTTTAAAATTTTCAAATTGTATCCATGGAAGTTTCGAATCTTATACCGCATATTGAAGCCCTGATCTTTGCATCGGAAAAGCCTTTGACTTCTGCTGAAATAACAGAATTGATCAACAGTGCTTTTGGTTTTATGGAAGATAAAATTGAGGCGGAGCAAATTGACGCCGCAATAGAAGGCATCGTTGAAAAATACAATTCGGAATTTTACCCATTTGATGTTCGCCAAAGTGGCGGAGGCTGGCAGTTTTTGACAAAAAAAGAATTTCATAAAACAGTTGCCCAATTAAATGGCGAAAAATTTTTGAAGCGATTGTCCGCAGCAACGCTGGAAACATTGGCCATTATTGCTTATAAACAACCTATTACAAAGGGCGAGATCGAATCTATTCGCGGTGTAAGCTCCGACTACAGTGTACAAAAATTACTGGAAAAAGAATTGGTGATCATTAGCGGACGCAACGAAAAAATGCCCGGACACCCACTGGTATATGCCACTTCAAAAAACTTTATGGATTACTTTGGAATAAATTCTGCCGATGATCTTCCAAAAATAAAAGAGGTACTTGCCGAGCAAATGGTGATACCAACCAACATGCAGGACGAAGGCGAAACAGGGGATTTTGTAGTGACTGATGAAGGACAATTGCAAGGTCCTGAAAAGGAAGACGATGCACCGGTAGTAAACGGTCATGAATTTAGTGATGAAGAATTAGGATTTGAAACCTTACCGGAAGGTGAAGAATTAACTGAAATAGATTTTGAAGTGGATGCTGAAGTCATTGAGCTTTTAAATGAAGACGATGATAATGGGGACGTAGCAGAAACTGAAGATGAAAATATAACAAGTGGTGACGATTCGTTAGATGAAGAAAACGATGATGATCAAAATTCTGACGAAGAATCCAATCAATCGAAATAGGGAAGTAACTGCTGTATTATCTTCGCAGCCATGTCTCAAAGTTTATCCAACACGCAACTATTAGCACTCGCAGAACAGTTTGGAACTCCATTATATGTTTATCATGCTGAAAAAATAAAAGAGCAGTATGAAAAACTAACGCATGCTTTTAAAAATACCGACACGGTTTTCTTCTACGCCTGTAAAGCATTGACCAACGTAAATATTCTTAAGTATATAAAATCCATTGGCGCAAATGTTGACTGCAGTTCCATTAACGAAGTAAAGCTGGCTTTGCATGCAGGTTTTCCGCCGCAACGCATTTTATATACTTCAAACGGAATTGCTTTTGATGAAATTGAAGAAGCAAAAGATCTGGGGGTAATCATAAATATTGACAGTCTTTCCAACCTTGAAAAATTCGGAAAAAAATTCGGGCATACTTACCCGGTTGGTATTCGCTTGCGACCAAATATTATGGCTGGCGGAAATTTAAAAATTTCAACCGGGCATGATAAAAGTAAATTTGGTATTCCTGTTGAACAATTAAAAGAAATTCTATTAGTTGTTGAACAAAACAATTTACAGATCTCTGACCTGCATATACACACAGGCAGTGAAATAAAAGATGTTGAAGTTTTTGTAAAAGGGATAGAAGTATTATTTGATATTATTCCCCATTTTCCTGAATTAAAATTTATTGACCTGGGCGGCGGCTTTAAAGTCCCTTACGATGAAGGTGATTCTGAAACCGATATGGATTTGCTTGCTGAACGTGTTCAGGACTTGTTTGCTAACCATCCAAATTCAAAGAACAGGAAGTTGCAAGTGTGGTTTGAACCGGGCAAATTTTTAGTTAGTGAATCAGGTTATTTTATTACCAGGGTAAATGTGCTGAAACAAACACCTGCAGCAGAATTTGTAAGTATTGATAGTGGTTTCAATCATTTGATACGCCCCATGTTTTATGATGCTTTTCACCGCATAGAAAACATCAGCAACAAAAATGGGAGTAAAAAAATATATTCAGTTGTGGGAAACATTTGCGAAACCGATACGTTTGCCTGGGACCGTGAATTAAATGAAGTAAGAGAAGGGGACTACCTGGTATTTTATAATGCAGGTGCTTATGGTTTTGAGATGTCGTCTAATTTTAATAGCCGTTACAAACCTGCCGAAGTTTTAGTGAAGGATAGCGAAGCTTTTTTGATTAGGAAACGCGATGAATTTAAAGACCTGTTGCGCAACCAGGTTGAAGTATTATAAAAAAATCCCGCTGTTTTTGCAGCGGGATTTTTTCTTATTTAAAGTTGATTGTTATTTCACTGTTGTTACTTTAGTAACCTTGGTGGACATAGGAACTGTTTGTCCCATTATTTCCATAGTTCCTTCAGAGTCTGTGGTTGCTGTTCTTTCTTTTAGCAAACCAGATTTTTTATCTAAAATAATTTTACCGGTGGTTTTATCTTTTGAAGAGATCTTCAATTCCATACCATTGGCTTCCTGTGTTTTTGATGTTGTACCTTCTTCGGTATAATTAATAATTACATCTGCATCAGTAACATCTGTAACCGTGTAAACTGCTTTTTTACCTTCAGCAGTATCCGTCCAGGTACCACCTTTGGTAGCCCCGTTTTCAGGTAAAACTTTAAATTCGCTAAAGTCGCCAGCATTTGGTAAACCCATTCCATCAGCCATTCCAGCCATGGCACCACTCATCATGTCGCCTGCAGCTATGTCTGCTTTTTTATCAGTCTTATTAGGGTTGTCATCATCTGCTTTTACAGCAGTTATTTTTCCGCTTGCATCAAGGGTCATTGCATACTTATTCTTTAATGCTTTTTCCATTGCTTTACCTGCATCACCTTTCATATCGGCTTCCTTATCCGAATCGAAAGATTGTGCACCGCCTGCCATTGGAGATTCAAAGCTCATTTGCATACGCTTCATTTTATGTTCGATAGTCGTTGCACCGTTTGCAACATCTTCCACATCAAACAAACGAGTGATGGTCGCGTCAATTTTAGTATCCATTGTTTGCCCCATCATTTCCATGCTCACTATACTGTTAACTTTAGAAACCATTTCGAGCTTCTGTCCTTTTTGAAAAGAAAGTTTATTGCTAACCTTTTGAGAAAAACCTGTAACAGAGATGGCCAAAGCAGCCATTAGAAAGAATTGTTTCATTTGTGTATTTATATTAATATTCAAAAATGCGCAAATATTTTGGTAAAAGACGTTAAGGTTGGTTAAATGGTTTGATGATTCTTCGTTTTTATTTTGATGCCTGTAACTTGCAATTAAATTTTGAAAGAATGAGATTGCTGTTTGTGTTGGGATTGTTCTTTACGTTGTCTGCAAATGCCGGTGACAGCACAAAATTGTATCATCCATTTGCCAATGCTGCTAAGGATATTGAACAAGCGGTTAATAAAGCAAAAAAAGAAAATAAACATGTGTTGCTGCAAATTGGGGGCAACTGGTGCACCTGGTGTTACAAATTCAACAGCTTTGTATTATTAGATTCAGGATTAAAAAAAATGTTGAATGATAATTTCATCGTGTATCATTTGAATTACAGCAAAGAAAACAGGAACCTCGCTTCTTTAAAAAAATTAGGAAACCCGCAAAGGTTTGGTTTTCCTGTTTTGGTGGTGCTTGACGAAGAAGGTAAGCAAATTCATACGCAGCCCACAGGGTTACTTGCAAAAGGAAATGGGTACGACCGGGATAAAATAAGAATATTTCTTTTAAACTTTTCTCCGGCGTTTGACCAAATGAAGCACAAAGAATAACTTTAAAAAATGGAAGATCCTTCAATAAATGCAGCAAACAATTCGGCTGCATTTTTTCGTTTAATCAATCACCCGGCTAAGTTTCGGTTATTTCTATTGAAGAATTTACCTGCCGCGTTTTTTTCTGGTTTAAAAATTATCGAAATAAATAAAAAGGAGTGTAGCGTTTCAGTTCCTTATAAGTGGTTCACACAAAATCCTTTTCGCTCCACTTATTTTGCCTGCTTAAGTATGGCAGCAGAATTAAGTACAGGTGCTTTAGGAATGGCCAATATTTATAAAAGAAAGCCAGCGGTTTCGATGTTGATCGTTAGCAACGAAGGAAAGTATTATAAAAAAGCAACTGGCAAAACCATTTTTACATGTAATGATGGCGAAGCAATTAGTAATGTAATTGATGAAGCCATAGGCACGGGCGAACCGCAAACCATAACAACAAAATCTGCTGGATATAATAAACATAAAGAATTGGTTGCTGAATTTACTTTCACCTGGTCATTTAAATCTAAAAAATAATTGATGCAAGCGAGCTAATTAACTGTTATGGATAGTTGAAAATTAGTACCCTCTTTATTCAGGCAGATATAAGAAGGTGAGCAAAAGTTCAATCATCGCCGATGAGCTGCTAACATAAATTCGGTAACTTCCACTTAATATTTTATTTAATTAAGAAAGGCATTATGAAGATTGCATTTCACGGCGCTGCCCGCACGGTTACAGGATCGAAACATTTGATCACACTTAAGAACGGGAAAAAAATTTTACTGGATTGTGGTTTGTTCCAGGGAATGGGAAAAGATACAGATGCACTTAACCGCGAATTTGGTTTTAATCCTTCGGAAATTGACGCATTGGTTTTATCGCATGCACATATTGACCACAGTGGCTTAATACCCAGGCTTGTGAAAGAAGGTTTTGCTGGCAAAATTTTTTGTACCGATGCAACAAGGGAATTAGGAATGTTACTGCTGTTAGATTCTGCGGAAATTCAGGAAAATGAAGCCTTTTACCATAACAAAGGAAGCAAGGCACAAGGCAAACCATTAGTTCAACCTTTGTATAATTCAGAAGATGCAAAAAATAGTTTTTCTTCTTTTGTTGATCAGCCATATGGAGAATGGTTCCCCGTGATAGAAGGTGTTGAAGCTATGTTTACTGATGGAGGACATATAATAGGAAGTGCATGTGTGCACATTAGGGTTACAGAAAATGGAGTACAACAACAAATTTCATTTAGTGGAGATGTTGGCCGTTACCGGGATGTAATCTTAAAATCTCCTGATGTTTTTCCTCAAGCTGATTTTATCATTTTAGAATCAACTTATGGTAACACTTTACATGAAGAAGAAAGAACTTCATTTGATACGCTTTTAGCATGGATCAATAAAACCTGTATCAATAAAGGAGGCAAGTTGATCATTCCTGCATTTAGCCTGGGACGTACACAGGAAATTTTATATGCATTAAACCAATTGGAAGTAGAAAACAGGTTACCCCAGGTTGATTATTTTTTAGATAGTCCTTTAAGTACTTCAATTACCGATGTTGTAAAAAAATACCCAACCTACTTTAATGCTACAATACAAAAGGTTTTAATCTCTGATAGCGATCCATTTCATTTTTCAGGGTTGAAATATATCAATTCAGTCGAAGAATCGAAGGCGTTGAATTATCGTAACGATCCTTGTGTAATTATTTCGGCAAGTGGAATGGCAGATGCGGGACGGGTAAAACACCACATTAGTAATAATATTGAAAATAGCCGCAATGGGATTTTAATGACCGGCTATTGCGAGCCGCAATCTTTAGGTGGTCGTTTACTGGCGGGTAATGATGAAGTGGGCATTTTTGGCGTACGGCACCAGGTGCACGCAGAAATTGGAGGCATTAAAAGTATGAGTGCACATGGAGATTATGAAGATTTAAGCCAATGGCTGGCCTGCCAGGATAAGCAAAAAGTAAAAAAATTATTTTTGGTTCATGGCGAGTTTGAAGTGCAGCAAGCATTTAAAGACAGGCTTTTGAAAAAAGGATTTTACGATGTTGAAATACCTGAGCGCCACTACGAGATAGGATTGACATAAGCAAACAGATTATTGCCTGAATAATTGTTACTACTTAATTCCAGTAAAATTCTTTAGTTAAGCTTTCTTAAAAACGCTGTTTAAGGAAGTATTTTATTAAAAAGTTTTGGTTGGCATATGATGGGCCCTTATTTTTGCACTCCCTAAAACGGCCCGTTCGTCTAAGGGTTAGGACACCACCCTTTCACGGTGGTGATACGGGTTCGAATCCCGTACGGGCTACATTAAAGGAGATTTCTCCCAAACTTTTAAAGGTTGTTCTAACGAGCAGCCTTTTTTGTTTCCTTCCCTTCAATTATTTTCTTCAAGCCACCTTCTTGCGTTTTATTAGAAATTCAATCAGATATGTTTGTATAATTGTAGCTGCGATTTTTTCCCAACCTAATTTTTGCTTGTTATTAATGATTTTCTTTCGTCTTAATAAAATTAAAACTTCACTTATTTAATTCGTTCTATGCTTAAAACAGCGGACATTATTGTTTTCGTTATTTATTTTATTATCGTCGCTTCTTATGGTATTTGGATTTACAGGCGTAAAAAGCATATAAAAGAAACATCAACCGATTTTTTTCTAGCAGAAGGTTCGTTAACATGGTGGGCTATCGGTGCTTCTTTAATTGCATCAAATATTTCCGCAGAGCAATTTATCGGCATGTCCGGCAGCGGCTTTAAACTCGGTTTAGCTATTGCTGCTTACGAGTGGTTAGCAGCAGCTTCTTTGATAATTGTGGCCGTATTCTTCATGCCCATTTATTTAAAGAATAGGATTTTCACGATGCCGCAATTTTTAAAAACTCGGTATAACGAAACAGTAGCGCTGATCATGGCCATCTTCTGGCTTTTCTTATACATCACCGTTAATCTTACCTCCATACTTTATTTAGGAACATTGGCAATTAATAATCTCGCCGGTGGCGAAAATTTTCACCTCATAATGATCGGTTTGGCATTTTTTGCTTTGCTGATCACACTTGGTGGAATGAAGGTGATCGGGTATACTGACGTAATTCAGGTTTTGGTTTTGGTCATTGGAGGTTTGGTAACAAGCTATATTGCCTTAACGCTTGTTTCGGAAAATTTTGGTTATGGTAAAAATATTTTAGCGGGCTTTAATGCATTGCTGGAGAAAGCTCCAGGCCATTTTCATATGATCTTTGAAAAACCGGGGCCGGGTGCAAGTAAAGAACAAGTTTCAAATTATGTTGACTTGCCTGGCGTAACGATGCTGGTGGCTGGTATGTGGGTGGCCAACCTTAATTACTGGGGCTGTAATCAATACATAACGCAAAGAGCTTTGGGTGCAGATTTAAAAACAGCCCGTACTGGAATTTTATTTGCTGCCTTTTTAAAATTAATGATGCCGTTGATTGTTGTATTACCGGGCATTGCTGCCTATGTTTTATATAAAAACGGGTCTTTGCAAAACGAAATGCTTACAAATGGAGAATTTAGAGGCGATAATGCGTATTCAGCAATTCTTACTTTTCTTCCAACTGGATTAAAAGGTCTTTCCATGGCTGCGCTAACTGCAGCTATCGTGGCGTCTTTAGCCGGCAAGGCAAACAGCATTTCAACCATTTATACCCTTGATATATATAAAAAATACGTCAATAAGAATGCGCAGGATAACAAAATGGTTTGGATAGGCAGGCTGGCTGTAATCGTATCACTCATACTTGCCATAATTGTAAACTGGAAAGATTCTTTAGGTATTGGCAGCGAGGGTGGTTTTGTATTCATTCAAAAATATACCGGTTACATATCACCGGCCATTTTTGCTGTATTTCTTTTAGGTTTTTTTTGGAAGCGAACAACTTCCAAAGCAGCCATTGCCGGTATTATTGGTGGCGTGGCATTAATGGTTTTGTTTGATAAAGTATTACCCGGCTACTTCCAGGAAACGCCTTTGTATACGGCATTTATGAATGCCCAGGGTGTTTATGAAATTCCTTTCTTGATTAGCATGGGTTGGGT
>JAKFCI010000433.1:0-5062 GCA_036676725.1 Chitinophagaceae bacterium | reverse complement strand
CAAGGATGATTTTTTTTCATACCTTTATTTTGGTTTTAATTTAAAAAATAGAAACTCTTTTATTTTAAAAGCGTTTCAAAGTTTTGATACAGGTAGAATGCTGCAACATTCTCCTGTATTTTTATTTTGACAGATTTATGGTTAATGTTTCTCCTGGTTCAATCTTATAATTAAAGTGTTTAGATTCTTTTAAATAATCAAGTACCGTATTCAGATCTTCCTTTTCGTAAGTTCCTGTAAACCGGTAGTGGCAAATGGCAGTATCCTTAAAATTAAGTTTTGCGCCATACCACCTTTCCAATAAAACAGCGATGTTGTGAAACTCCTCATCCTCAAACACCAATTTGTTTTCTTTCCAGGCTATTTCTTTTATATCACCAGTACTGGTAACGACCAATTTTTTCGGAAGGCTATCTGTAAAATGATTGTCCTTATTTGCCGTAGTTAAATTATTATTCAACGTGTTGGTATTTCCATTTTGCCATTCTATTTTTTGGTTGGGGTAAAGCAACATCTTAACATTATTATTTTCTTTAAGCGTTACTTCCACCAAGCCACTTATCAAAGATGTTTCAGTGTTTTTTTCATTCAGGTAGGCTTTTACATTAAATGCAGTACCCAGTGCCTTTACATCCATTGCAGGAGTATGCACAATAAATGGTCGTGCGGTATCATGCTTCACTTCAAAAAAAGCTTCTCCTTCCAGGTAAACATCCCGAGTTGTTATGCCATATTTTTCATTGATCTTGATATTGCTTCCGGCATTTAATGTAACAACAGAACCATCGGGTAATTGCATATTCTTTCTTTCGCCATAAACCGCTGCATAGGTTTTACTATTATCTCTCCCTGCAACAAAATAATTGATGGTAACAAACAGACCTGCCACAATTATGGCCGCAGCTGTTATTTTGCGCAATAGAGGTAAAACTTTTCCTGTCTTTGTTTTTTCAAAATGCTCCATCTGAACAACAGGTGTATCCTCTCGTTGCTCAACACTGTTTTCTAAACGAGCAACCTGTTCCTCAAGGTCGGCAATTGCCAAAGCATTGAACAACTGAATATATTTTTCTTTGGCATCCTCAAGCAATAAAGCCTTGTCGGGGTTTGTCCGGATATAATTCTCCCAAACAGCAATATCATTGGTCGAGGTACCTTTACAGTAGTTAATGAAAGATTCGTCAGAAAGTAGTTCTTCAATGGTCATTTTATCGGCGTTCATAATGAAGTATTAGTATAACAGTTATAAAGCAGAGTAAGCTGCAGGCAATTTTTACCCGTTATTTGAAAAGAATTTTAGAAAAGACCAGCCTTAATATTTTTGGGCCAGTGCAAAAGTGGCAGCAGATGCTAAAACAGTGAGCACGGAGATGAGTGCGGCACTTTGTGGATGACGGCTCCTGGCTATATCCAATTTGAGTTTCTTTAATCCCTCATGAATTTTATTATAAACCGTGCGATGAGATAAGCCGGTTCTTTGTACAATTTCCTGGTAGCTTAAACCTTCGTAAAACTTAAGTATTATCAGTTCTTTTTGACGGTTCGGCAGTTCATTGATTCGCTCCATCAACAGTTGAAACAAATGGCTTTGTTCGTCTTTACGTATTAATTTTTCCTCGGGATTAGGTTGCGGATCTTCGGGGTAACTACTCCAAACCACTTCTAATAAACCTGACTGTTTGTTTTTTTTCCAGTCTGCAGTAAGCTTTCTTAAAAATGAAGTGATGAGATAGGATTTTACATCTCTTGCATCCTGTATTGTTTCCCTCTTTTCCCACAGGTATAAAAATAATTGCTGAATGATATCTTTCACCAAATGGGCATCCTTCATTTCCTTCAACCCAATGAATAAAAGTGTATGGTAGTATTTTTTATATAGGGCTAAAAACATTTCCTTATCACCCTGTTTCAGCCCCTGCCACAAGTTGTTATCATTATCCATAAGCAATCGTAATGAACGTTGGTGAGTACTATCTTGTAATAGCACTACATGTCTACAATTACAAAGTAAAGTAGAACTAATTTTTCAATTTTAAAAAAGTATAACCAATGGATGTTGAGCAGATTTATTTAATGCTAGTATCGCAAAAACGAAAAATTGCAAACAGATTTTAAATCTAATATATCATTCAGGACTTTTTTTTTCTCAGGATAATAATGTAAAATCAAATTGACTCGTTCATCGTCTCATTAACTTTATTCTGACTTTGGCGGCAGAAAATTGCATATTTCGACTATTTGATTCGTTGACATATTCAAAGACAGCTGACAAAGAATGTCTAAATGTCAACCACGCCTCAACTGGACTGATAATTGATATACTATACTTAAACACACAACTATGGTCAACCCCAAACACATCGCAACATTCCTGCTGGGCGCAGCAGCCGGCTATGCCTTGTTCAAGTACAACAGCATGACCGATGAAGAAAAGGAAAAAATGTATGCCGACCTGAAAGAAAAGGCTAATAAGCTGAAAGATGAGGCAGAAAAATCGTTCAACAAAGCCGGTGATTATTTTGAAGAACTGAAAACAAAAGGCTCCGAAAATATGAAAGACTATATGAGCGAGGCGGAGAACATTTTTAATGACGTATTTAAGAAGAAACCCACGGAAAGCAACGGCAGTACCGGCAATGTTTAAAAAAGCAGTTTTTTTGAATGCCATAAGACTTAGTTAAGCCTTATTGCATTTCTATGCAATACCAAATTATCTACTAACTTTAGTATTCTAAATTTTATACCCATGTCTTTATTTAAATCAGGTAATCCTACTCTTAGTGAAAAACATTTCGATCAAACCGGCAGTGCTTACAGCGGTGATACCATGACCGTTCGTGGCACCATGAACAAATTTGGTTTTTTAATGATCATGGTAATGGCCGGTGCAGCTTTTGCATGGCAATGGTTTGATGCAGGTAAAAGCATTTTCCCGTTAATGATCGGTGGAGCGTTGGGTGGGCTAGTAATTGCTCTTGTTATCACCTTTAAAAAACAATGGAGTGGTTATCTTGCTCCAGCTTATGCCATTGTTGAAGGTTTGTTTGTTGGTGGCATTTCTGCTTACTTCAACTATATCTTCCAGGAAAAATATCCGGGTATTGTTACACATGCTGTGTTACTCACATTTGCCGTAGCAGCAAGTATGTACCTGCTTTATACATTACGTATTATTAAAGTAACTGAGCGCTTACGTTCTATTCTGTTCGTTGCTACAGCAAGTATTGCTGTTTTTTACCTGCTCACGTGGATACTTAGTTTCTTCGGAATTAATTTTGGTTTCATGTCTGCCAACAACGGATCAATGTTCAGCATTATCTTTTCACTGGCAGTGATCGGCATTGCAGCATTTAATCTCTTGCTTGATTTTGATA
The DNA here is from genome assembly GCA_036676725.1 of Chitinophagaceae bacterium. Classification (GTDB taxonomy): domain Bacteria; phylum Bacteroidota; class Bacteroidia; order Chitinophagales; family Chitinophagaceae; genus Flavisolibacter. Next base: position 1,688 of record JAKFCI010000433.1, on the reverse strand, counting down.
TGATCGAGAAAGGAAGTGAAATGGGTGCACCGAAATATATGGAATGGTATGGTGCGTTCGGTCTCTTGGTAACTTTGGTTTGGTTGTACCTTGAAATACTTCGTCTCTTATCGAAACTCAACAGCCGTAAATAACTTTCAAACTATTACTATAAAAAATCCCTGCGCCATGCGTGGGGATTTTTTGTTGTGTACATCCTACCCGTATCTCTATAAAAGTTTTTCCTATCTTCCTTTTCTTAAATCAACTGCCGTATGTCTGAGCAAAAGTTTCAACCCTTTGTTCCCGATGACAGCAAGATGGCCGAATTCACTGTTAAAAGTGTATTGGTTGGCGCTGCATTCGGAATCATCTTTGGTGCATCAACAGTTTATCTCGCATTGAAAGCCGGTTTAACGGTGAGTGCATCCATTCCGATTGCAGTAATTGCAATTACACTAGGAAGATGGGCACTCAAAACAACCATTCTTGAAAACAACATCATTCAAACAACAGGAAGTGCAGGCGAAAGTATTGCTGCTGGTGTTGTGTTTACGTTGCCGGGATTTTTATTCCTGAGTGAAAAAAGCAGTGCACAGTTCTTCAACTATTTCACCATTCTTACACTTGCTATTTTCGGAGGTATACTCGGTACGTTGATGATGATACCATTGAGGCGATCACTCATTGTAAAAGAACACGGCACACTTCCCTATCCTGAAGGCACTGCCTGTGCCAGTGTTTTAAAGGCTGGTGAACGGGGCGGCTCCTTTGCCAAAACTGCTTTTATGGGATTAGGATTTGCATTTGCATATGCCATTCTTCAAAAAATATTTCATGTAATTGCTGAGACGCCTTTTTGGATGACGAAGCAGGCCAATAAATTTTTTCCTTCAGCAAAAGTGAGTGGAGAAATTACACCTGAATACTTAGGTGTTGGTTATATCATTGGGCCTAAGATCAGTGGCGTGCTGGTTGCGGGTGGTGTTATTGCATGGTTTGCCTTTACGCCTTTATTAGCTTCGCTTGTTCCTCCTGACACTATTGCGTTACAATTAGCTAAGCTTGGTTACCTGACTGATATGGCGAAGCCAGGTGGGCCTGGCGGATGGGATCCTGTGACACATACGTTTGCAGATTATTCAACTGCAATTTATCGTGCATACATCAGGCAGATTGGTGCAGGCGCTGTTGCAGCAGGTGGCTTTATTACACTCATCAAAACAATTCCAACAATTGTTTCATCTTTCAGAAGCAGTATTGGTTCCATCAAGAAAGTTGATGGTCAAACGGTGAAAGTAAAAAGAACAGAACGTGATCTTAATATCAAGATCGTTGGTATCGGCAGTTTGGTATTGATTTTATTGATGGCTGTATTACCACAGGTACCCGGCGATAATATCGGCAGTAAATTATTGCTTGGCTTACTGGTAGTGATCTTCGGTGCGTTCTTCGTTACCGTATCATCACGCATTGTTGGTTTGATCGGTTCTTCCAACAACCCTATCAGCGGTATGACCATTGCAACATTGATGGGCACCTGCCTCATCTTTATTGCAGTTGGCTGGACGGGTAAAGTATTTGAGCCAATGGCGCTTGTTGTTGGTGGTATGATTTGTATTGCAGCTGCTAATGCCGGTGCAACATCGCAGGATTTAAAAACAGGTTATTTGGTTGGCGCCACACCAAAGTATCAACAGATCGCTTTG
>JAKFCI010000432.1:0-2372 GCA_036676725.1 Chitinophagaceae bacterium | reverse complement strand
TTCGATTTCACACAGTTTGATTCGTTACGAAAATTTACAGGCACACATCCGCAGGTAATGCAACAACGCATTGCAGCAAAGAACTGGCATATTGAACTGGATGTAAATCAAAAAAAATTTACATTGAAGAGCCGCCTGCTATACTGGTTTGAAAAAAAGACGGGTTACAGGTTGTTTGAGTTCAGAAGCTTCAGGAAAATTAAGCCTTGAATAAAAATGATTGCTTCTTACGAAAGAATAAATGTATATGCATCCTGCAAAACGTCATCAACTTTTTTAAACCGTCCTGAATCAAACTCATGCTTAATTTTCAGGACATTTCTTTGATCGGTTTGTAAGTGTTGTATCTGATATAAAAGATCATTTAAATCGGAATAATAAATACTGTATGGTTTAAGGTCGATGTTTATGTTGTAAGATTCCGGCAAAAGAAACGGTAGTTTGTAACCAAGCCCAAGATTAAAAGACCCAGATATTCTATTGTTTCCGAAAAAATCATCATTGCTGGTTTTTAAGAGTGGAAGAATGTAGTCTGATTGCTGAATGTAAGAGTGAAACTCATCATAGTCAATATAATTATCGAAGGTGATGACATGCTGCTTTAATTTATCAGAATCGCTTAACTGCGCAATCATTGCTTGGCTTAATTTATTTTCTCCCAGGAAAATAAATTTTATTGCAGGATCGAGTTCGTTTCTTTCAATTGCCTGCATTAAACCCAGGTAATCTTTTCTGTTTTGTTCGGCTTTGCCAGGTATCGTAATCCAGATTTCATTGACATCTTTTTTTACAAGACATGCGTTTACTTCAGGAAAATAAACTGGGTAGAAAGACGCTACTCGAAAAACAGGATGTGGGTTTAATTCGCTGAGTAAATAATCGCCCAGCACAAAAAACTTTCTGACTTTGCGTGAAATCAATTTGGTAAAGGTGAAACTTCTTTCCAATTGTTTAGCACTGTGTATGATCCCTGTGTAGTTTAGTTTCGGTAATAAAAATAAGAGATTCTTGATAAAAAGTAGTTCAGTGGTATTAATAATCATGGCATCAATTTTTTGTTGCCTGATGTATTTTCTGATCTTGAGTGAAAGGAGAAAATGCTGTTTCTTGCTGATGTCGTCGGGCAGTTCCAATACCCCTGCCAGTTTTGAAGGCTCTTTTAATAAATGAACAAGTTTTTTATTACAAGCAACAAAAACATGTTCATTGTTTTTATGTAAAATATGAATCAAGCTGTACATACATTCTATATGTGAACCACCAGCTTCAAGTAACAGTATATTCATATTAGCTTTCTGAAACCTTATTCAAAGGTATTGTTTATTCGGTTGAAAGAAGTTTTTTGTATATTTCCCAGTATTGTTTCGCCGCTTTTTCCCAGCTAAAAAAAGCAGATCGGTTTTTAACCCTGCCAACCATTTCCGGATGTGTATGAAAATGCTGCAAGGCATTTTGAAAAGTTTGCTGCATATCTTCGGCATCAAATGAATTGAAATAATAAGCAGCATCAGCACCAATTTCAGGAAGACAAGTGTGTGTTGATAGTAGGATTGGTTTGCCAAAATGCATTGCTTCCACCACCGGTAACCCAAACCCTTCTGAAATAGAGGGGAATGCCATCGCCAACATATTGTCGAGTAACCACCATTTTTCATTTTCTGTTATAGAGCCAGGTAATAGTACCCTGTCTTCTACTTCATACTTTTTTGCTTCCGCATAAATTTCTTCAACATAATTGTTATCCTGGGTAATGCCTGCAATGATGAGTTTATAATCATTGCCAACCAATAAACAGGGTAGGGTATGAAAGTTTTTCTTTCGTAAAACAGTACCTATTGAAAAAATATACGGAGTGTCCGAAGTAATAAAAGCTGGTTTTTGGAAAACAGTATTTTCTTCCGGCGTGTTACAGCCGTTATAAATCGTTTGAACCGGTACTTTCGAAAGATCAAGATGCTCACGGATACACTGGTGCGTAAACTCTGAGATAACAGTAACTTGATCAGAACAATTGATCATTGCTTGTGTTCTCTCTAAATATTTTTTCTTTTTCGCAGCGTCTTTGCTGTTGTCGTACAAAAAGTTCAGGTCATGTATGGTGAGCAGTTTTTTTATTTTACTGCTAGTTGGATAATAGTTGCTTCCTTGGTAGGTACCATGCCATACTTTATAATTTGAGGGAATAGGATGATAAAATTTATGCCACCATTTTTGCGGATAGTACACTGTACCTTCTGGAAGAAAACCTATTTCAGATGGACGTACATAAAAAGCAGGCGAGATGTGGCCGGCCGGTTTCTGCTCAATTAATGCTTCACTTAAATATTTGCAGAAGTAATACAAGCCCGTATTGGGATACTTCATGCGTTCGC
>JAKFCI010000431.1:0-3341 GCA_036676725.1 Chitinophagaceae bacterium | reverse complement strand
GCCCTTTTCTTGATTACTTCTTTTGGGCAAACAAAAGAAGTAATATCACTTTTAATATATCATTTAAGAAGTAGGTCTCTTTTCTTTTTCCCTTGGATGGAAAAAGAAACAAAAAGATCAAGGACGCCATAAATCGCTCCGCGTATGCGTCCGGCCAGCGCACAGGAAGAGTCATTTTCATACATCATTTCTTATCTATACTAATAAAAAGAGCAAGAGGCTGCTGCGTGAAATGCGTTGCAACGAAAGGCGCTGTATTCCGTCTGGGATTTTTAATAATAAAACGATTTCTCTAACACGACGGAATAAGGCGCTGGGAAAGACTTTATGTTTTGTTTTAGTAATGGATAATTGTATTGTTAGATTTTTTCCCCTTTTCTTGTTACTTCTCAAAAGAAGTGGCATAACCTAATCATGGCAGGGTTGAAAACAATTTCATTTACATGGCTTACCTTTAAAAAGAATATAATCTACCAGTCATGTACGCATACGACACCGTTACAGAAGCAGTTGCAGGATTGAGAAGCAGGGGATTTACCGAAGATTTTAACCTGGAAGAAAACTGCCTGGTTTGTAATGCACAGCGATTTTCTGCTGATCAATTCGAGATAGAGGAAGTGTACCGCTTTGAAGGTGATTCAGACCCGGGCGACGAGATGGTTGTATATGGCATTGGTTCTAAAACAGGTGTTAAGGGCATTTTGGTAAATGCCTATGGCTGGCAGGCAGACAGGATGGGTGACGCAATCGCTAAAAAGCTGAAACTACATACACATTAATCCACTTTTTATATGCGTTCTTATTTTGGTCATTTGATTGTTGCCCTTGCAATTATCATTTCCGTCATTATTGCCGCCACGGCCTATAAGTTTCGCTTTACATCTGCCGAAACCATTACTGCAACCGGTTCTGCCGAAACCGATTTTATGTCGGACCAGATCGTTTGGAAAGGAACTTTTACCCGCCAGGGATTTGAATTGAAACCCGTTTATGCATCCATAAAAAGTGATGAAGCAATTGTAAAACAATACCTGAATGCCGCGGGTATTGCTGATAGTAATATTGTATTTTCCTCCATCGATGTGCAAAGAAATTACAGCACGCAATACGATGAAAGCGGAAGGGTAACGAGCAGTGTATTTTCCGGTTATACCCTGAACGAAACCGTTACAGTTGATTCAAGAAATATCCCTGTTGTTGAAAGACTGTCAAGGGAAATCACGGGTTTGTTGGAAAGAGGTATTGAGTTGAATTCTATTCCGCCCAGTTATTATTATTCACGTTTGAACGAATTAAAGATAGACCTGCTTGCCAAAGCTTCGCAAGATGCAAAACTGCGTGCCGAAACGATCTCTAAAAACTCCGGTGCTTCGCTTGGTGGTATTTCAAAAGCAAGCATGGGTGTTTTCCAGATCACGGGCAAAAATTCAAACGAAGATTATAGTTATGGCGGTGTATTCAATACTTCTTCCAAAGAAAAAACGGCTTCTATTACCCTGCGGGTTGAGTACCGGGTGAATTAAACAGATTGCTCTATTTAAATTGTTACCTATTTTTCATTTATCATTGTTCCAAAGCTGCGGATCGCACAAACCTTATAAAAACTGGCTGTTCATGTTGCAAAGATTTTTTTTCATTTTTCTTTTTGGTTCTTTTTTAGTGCAAACCAATGCACAGGAATTTGGCGGATTTCCATCTTCAACCAAATGGAAGCAAATTAATTCTGATACAGCAAGGATCATTTTTCCTTCAGCTGCAAAAACGGAAGCACAAAGGGTTGCGGCGATCATCCATTCAATGGCGGCAAACGCTAACCAACTTGGAAATGGATTAAAGAAAATTGATGTTGTTCTGCATAACCGTACAACACTTGCCAATGGTTATGTTGCATTAGCGCCATTTCGCAGTGAATATTATTTAATACCGGGCGGAAATAATTTTGAATTTGGCAACCTGCCATGGACAGACCTGTTAGCAGTTCATGAATACCGCCACGTACAACAGTATAATAATTTTAACCGGGGTTGGAGCAAAGCAGCCGGTATAATATTAGGCCAAGAAGGACAAGCGCTTGCCAATGCGTTGGCCATTCCTGATTGGTTTTTTGAAGGCGATGCAGTGTATGCAGAAACAGTATTAACAGAACAGGGCAGGGGCAGGATGCCGTATTTTTTAAATGGCTACAATAGTTTGTGGAAAGAAGGCAGGAGTTACAACTGGATGAAATTGCGCAATGGTTCGTTGAAAGATTATGTGCCCAATCATTACCAGCTTGGCTTCCTGCTGGTGAATTATGGTTATTTAAAATATGGTAATGACTTCTGGAAAAAAGTAACGCAAGATGCCAGTGCTTTCAAGGGATTGATCTATCCATTTCAAAAAGCAATCAAACAACATGCTGGCGTTGATTATAAAACTTTTCGCAATGAAGCTTTAAAATTTTACAGTCACGAAGTAAGCCGCAAAAGAGATGATCAAAAGAACAGGGAAACTGTATCCAATTATTATTTTCCGCAGGTAATTGGCAGTGATTCCTTGCTTTATTTAAAAGACAGTTATAAAGCCATCCCTGCATTTTACATAAAGGATAAAAATGGCGAACACAAAATAAAATTGCGCAACATCAGCAACGAAGACTGGTTCAGTTACCGCGATGGAACCATTGCGTATACGGCTTATAACACTTCAGCACGCTGGTCATTGCTAAATTACAGCGATATTATTTTGCTGGATATACATACCGGTGCAGAAAGAAAACTGACCACCAAAGGAAAATATTTTACACCGGATATTGCCCCGGATGGTAAAAGCTTTATTGCTGTCTCGGTTAATGATTCTGTGCAAAGCGAATTGCATTTGTTGGCAAAAGATGGAACGATCATTAAAAAGATCCCGGCACCGGAAGGCGCTTTTTTTATTCATCCAAGGTTTATCGATAATGGTTCAATTGTAACCGGAATAAGAGGAAGTGATGCCCGTTTATCATTGGAAAAACTGGACCTGCAAACACTGACGTATGAGCAATTGATACCGCCAACTACTGCTACGCTAGGTTTCCCAACTATTGATAAAGGCAATGTGTATTTTGTTTCTTCTTTTAATGGCAGTGATGATATTTACCGCCTGCGGTTAAGTGATAAAAAAGTTTTCCAGTTAACATCCGGTGGAACAGGCAATTATTTTCCATCAATTAATGATGATTCGCTAACCTGGTCGGCGTTTACTAGCAATGGTTTTAAAGTGCAATCCAAAGCATTAGACCAGCTGACTTCAAACGAAATAAAACCAGCGGAATATCAAAAATTGTTATCGCCTTACGAAGTTGCCAATGAAAAAGAAAC
>JAKFCI010000430.1:0-38041 GCA_036676725.1 Chitinophagaceae bacterium | reverse complement strand
TTAAGCGATTTGATGTTTAATAATCATTTCTGGTAATTGTTAAAGATTTTTTAGTAGTTCAACATTATATTTGCTGGTTCACAAGGTTAGTAAGCTTATGTTTAATTTGATATTGTTTGGTCCACCGGGAAGTGGTAAGGGTACTCAGTCTGAAAAATTGGTTGAAAAATATGGTTTGATCCATTTATCTACAGGCAATCTTTTAAGAGAAGAAATCACCGCTAAAACGCCTCTTGGGCAGGAAGCTCAACGCTTTATGGACAAAGGCCAGTTGGTGCCAGATGAAGTGGTTATAGGCATGATCGATTCCTGTCTTGATAATCACCCGGGTGCAAAAGGATTTTTATTTGATGGTTTTCCCCGAACCGTTGCACAGGCTGAAGCCCTGGATAAACTGCTTGATTTAAAGAAAACAAGTATAAACCTGCTGGCCGCACTGCAGGTGAGTGAAGAAGAATTGATCAAACGATTGCTCAACCGCGGTCAGACCAGTGGACGAAGCGATGATGTCAATGCGGATGTGATTCACAAAAGATTTTTGGTTTATACCAATGAAACGGCCCCCGTAGCGGAGCATTACAGAACACAGGATAAATACCGCACTGTTAAAGGAGAAGGTTCAGTAAATGAAATATTCGAAAACCTTTGCCAGGTCATTGACGAATCTATGCGGGAAGATTAAGTAACGTATTTAATGATATAGCGAGCCGGTTCCAAAAGGACCGGCTTTTTACTGCGCAACGGACAAGTTTTAGTAAACTTGCAATTGTAAATGAGCGTGTAAAATTTGAACTTGTGATTGGTTGTTAACTTTTGTTTTTTTTTAAAAAAAATGCCTGGATGAATAAAGGAATCAATAAACTGGAAAATTATATACAGGGAAACTGGATAACAGGTGACGGTGATGGACAAACGCTTTTTGATGCGGTCAATGGCGATCCTGTTGCAACGGCAACTTCAAAAGGACTTGATTTTGCCTCAGCTCTTAATTATGGTCGAAAAGTGGGTGGTGCATCTTTACGAAAAATGAGCTTTCATGAAAGAGGCAGGATGTTGAAAGTACTTGCTTTGCATTTGTCCGAGAAAAAAGAAAATTTTTATAAGGTCAGTTATCATACAGGAGCTACACGTTTAGATAGCTGGATAGATATTGAAGGCGGTATCGGCAATCTTTTCAGTAATGCATCCCTGCGCAGAAAATTTCCTGACTTGCCTTATTGTACGGATGGCGATCCCATACCATTGAGTAAAGGTGGAAGTTTTATGGCTCATCACCTTTTAGTGCCTAAAGAAGGTGTGGCCGTTCACATCAATGCATATAATTTTCCTGTATGGGGCATGCTGGAGAAATGTGCAGTTAACTGGCTGGCGGGTATGCCTGCCCTTGTTAAACCGGCAACCATCACTTCCTTTCTTACGGAAGCGGTGGTGAAGGAGATCATTGACTCAAAAATTTTACCTGAAGGCGCACTTCAACTTATTTGTGGCAGTGCCGGGGACCTGCTTGATCATGTAACATCACAGGATGTGGTAACCTTTACCGGCTCCGCATCAACGGGTCATATGCTAAAAGCTCACCCGGTTATTATGCAGGAAAACGTGCCATTCAATATGGAAGCGGATTCATTGAATTGTTTAGTACTGGCAAATGATGTAACACCTTCCATGCCGGAATGGGATATTTTTATAAAAGAGGTTCGCAAAGAAATGACTGTTAAAGCCGGGCAAAAGTGTACGGCAATCCGGCGCATATTCGTTCCTGTTAATTTGCTGGAAGATGCTTATATCGCATTGGGCGATGCTTTATCAAAAACGCCGATCGGAAATCCTTTAAATGAAAAAGTAAAAATGGGTGCGCTGGCTGGTCATCAACAGCGAAAAGAGGTGAGAGTGAATGTGGAGCAATTGCTCCAAACTTCTTCCATTGTTTTTGGTGATCTTGAAAAAGTGGAACTCATTGATGCCAATAAAGAAAAAGGTGCATTTCTATCTCCTTTATTATTATTAAATCAACATCCTTTTGATGATGAATCGGTTCATACAATAGAATGCTTTGGCCCGGTAAGTACCATTATGCCTTATGAATTAATGACCGATGCTGTTGCATTAGCCAAAAAAGGAAAGGGATCTCTATGCTGTTCCATTATAACAGCCGATGATAAATTGGCAACTGATTTCATTGTTGGCGCTGCTACCCATCACGGACGCATGCTGGTGTTGAACCGGGATTGTGCTAAAGAAAGTACCGGGCATGGAAGTCCATTGCCGCAACTTGTACATGGCGGTCCCGGCAGGGCAGGTGGCGGAGAGGAGATGGGTGGTGTAAGGGGAGTGAAACATTATATGCAGCGGGTGGCTATACAGGGTTCACCCACCACACTAACGGCTATCACTAACTGCTATCAGCAAAATTCCAAAGGAGTTGCAACCGGGATACATCCGTTTAAAAAATTTTACGAAGAGTTGGTTGTAGGTGAACAGATCATCACAGAAAAAAGATTAATTACCAGTAGTGATATTGACCGTTTTGCCGAATTAAGCGGAGATCATTTTTATGCACATAAAAAAGAAACGGATTTTACAGGTACCATGTTTGACCAGCAGGTTGCTCACGGATATTTTATTTTAAGCGCCGCTGCAGGTTTGTTTGTTGATGGCAGTGACCTTGGGCCGGTATTATTGAATTATGGTATTGATGAATTGCGGTTTACCAAACCGGTTTACCCGGGAACAGAAATCCAAATCAAATTTACCTGCAAGGAAAAAATTCCGCAGGATGTAAAAGACGAGAACGATATACCAAAAGGAATTGTAAAATGGCTGGTTGAAGTGATAGATGATACCGGTGAACAGGCGGGTATTGCCACTATATTAACCATGGTAAAAAGGAAAGAAGCATAACAATTTTAATTTTACAGGTAATAATAAAATATTTTTTTATGCTTATGCAGATCAAAGACGGTTATGTAAAAACCGAAACGCACCAGGGTGTAACAACCATAGAATTTTTCCATCCACAAAGCAATTCATTACCAGGAAAAATGCTTGAGGAATTAACGGTGGAAATTCATTCTGCCGGGCTCAACGAAGCAACAAAAGTGATCCTGTTAAAATCAGCCGGCGAAAAAGCATTTTGTGCAGGAGCTTCTTTCGAAGAACTGGTGGCAATAAAAGATAAAGAAGCAGGGCTGGAATTTTTCAGTGGTTTCTCCCATGTCATAAACGCCATGCGGAAATGTCCTAAATTAATCATCGGTCGTATTCATGGACGTTGTGTAGGTGGGGGTGTTGGTATTGCTGCTGCAGTAGATTACGCTATTGCAGTTGACACAGCAGAAATCAAACTGAGTGAATTAGTGTTAGGTATCGGCCCTTTTGTTGTTGGTCCTGCGGTTGAAAGAAAGATTGGTAAATCTGCATTTATGCAACTTGCTATTGATGCAGCCATGTGGCGCAACGCAGAATGGGCAAGGAAGAAAGGATTATACGCGGAACTGCATCCAACGATTGAAAGTATGGACGAATCCATATTCAGGCTTTCACAATTTTTAGCGCATGCAAGTCCTAAAGCTATGGCCGAAATGAAAAAAATGTTTTGGCAGGGTATGGAACATTGGGATGAGTTTTTAGCACAACGGGCTGCCATCAGCGGAAATCTTGTATTGAGTGATTTTACCAGGGAAGCAATAGATAAATTCAAGAACAGCCGTAAAGAAAAGCCTTGAGTATTTTAAACTATCATGAATCTAATTTCAAAACATTTTGTGATGAATTAGCTTGGAGGGATGATCATTTAGCCTCCGTGATCAATACATATGGTTATCCGCCCATGTGGGTAAGACCAGCGACTTTCTCTACGCTTGTTTTGATCATCCTAGAGCAGCAGGTATCATTAGCTTCAGCATATGCGGCATACAAAAAGCTTAAAGAAAAAGCAGGCAACATCACCGCTCCACGCATTATGCAATTAACAGATGAAGAATTAAAATCCTGTTATTTGTCAAGACAAAAAATGACTTATGTAAGAGGATTGGCCCAATCTGTTTTGGCAAAACAACTCCGGTTAAAATCTTTGAATACATTGGATGACGAATCGGTACGGTATCAATTAAAAAAGCATAAAGGTATTGGTGACTGGACGGCTGATATTTACCTGATACATGCATTGAACCGGACAGATATTTTCCCCATTGGTGATTTGGCTTTGGTAAAAAGTTTAAAAGAACTGAAACAACTTTCGGCGCATACTGATCAACGTGAACTTTTGGAGGTTGCTGAATTATGGCGGCCATATCGTACCATTGCCACCATGTTACTTTGGCACCGGTATATTCAACAACGAAAAATGACTGTACTTTTTTAAAGTATTTATGCATTCAACCATCACATATGATTTTGTATTGCTGATTCCATGTTTTAATAATGTGGATGGATTGATGAAATCATTGGATAGTGTTCAATACAATGGCTCATACAAAATTTTAGTTGTAGATGATGGCAGTGAAGAGGAGGTTCAACGTTCTTTACCCGCATCATATCATACAAAACAACCCTTGCAAATAACCAGGTTAACCCCTAACCAGGGAATTGCCGTTGCATTAAATTTTGGATTAAAATATATTCAACAGCATTACCACACAGAATATATAGCCAGGCTCGATTGTGGAGATATTTGCCATCCTTTGCGATTTGAAAAACAAATAACTTTTTTAAATAATAATCCAGCTGTCGGGCTGTTAGGCACCTGGTGTATTTTTAAAAATGATGTTACTGGCGCAGAATATACTTATACCACGCCATTAGTCCATAATGATATTTTACGCGAAATGCATTTTAGAAATGTATTTATTCATCCAACTATCATGTTTCGGCATGAGATAATAAAAAATAGAAATATTTTTTACCCTGAAGATTATAAATATGCAGAAGATTATGCTTTATGTTGGGAACTTTTAAAAAAATACCCGGCAGCAATTATTGATGGGTTTTTAGTTATCTGCGAGTTAAAATCTACCAGCATATCTGCTCTTGGCCGAAAAAAACAATTAAAAGAAAGAAAATTAATTGTACAACAATACGCCACCCATAAATCGTTGAAAATACTAGGGTTGATGAGATTATTTCTCCTCTCGGTAGTACCTCCGGCAATCATTTTAAAGTTAAAAAAATCGCATAATAAAAATATTTGAAGCAACGGTATGACATTTGATTATGTCAATAGGAACTATTGATCATCAAATATTATATGTTTTTTAACTGGAGCATGTAATCGAAACCTTACTATGAATATTGTACATGTTGTAGAACCTTTTGCGGCAGGTATAGCAACATTTGTCAAATCATTGACAGAGACCTTGTCGAATGATCACCATATTGTTATACATGGAGAAAGAAAACCGGTTATGTCCGCTGAGGATGTAAGAAAATCATTTCCAAACAATAACGTTCAATTTATCAGGTGGCATTATGCCCAGCGTGAAATAAATCCTTTTAGGGATGCCTTGGCAGTAGGGGAATTATATTCCATTTTTCAAAAATTAAAAAGGAAAAATTTAGTTGATGCGGTACACTTGCATTCTTCAAAAAGTGGAATTTTAGGGAGAGCCGCTTGTCGCATGGCCGGAATCACTAATATTATTTATACACCAAATGGCGCTTCTTTTTTAAGCGGGAAAAACAGGATATCTAATTTTTTTTATCAGCATCTTGAAAAAATAGCCAATGGCTTTGGAGGTCAAATAATTTGTTGCTCCGAATCGGAATATGAAGAATATAAAAGAATTGGGATTGATGCGTATTATGTAAATAATGGAGTGCCTCTTACAAAACCTTTACTAGAACAAACAAAAAAAGATAAACATTTCAGGATTGTAACAACGGGCCGCATTGTGGATCAAAAAAATCCTTCTCTTTTTAACAGGATTGCATCATATTTTGAAAACCAGCATAATATTGAATTTACATGGATAGGCGATGGTGAAACAGTGGATAAAAATCAATTAACTGCGGGAAATATACATGTAACCGGTTGGTTGTCTGCACAAGCTGTAAGGAATATTGTTGCCAATGCAGATGTTTATATATCTACATCACTTTACGAAGGACTGTCATTTAGTGTTTTAGAAGCATTGGAATTGCAAAAACCGGTTTTGCTTACGGATTGTATCGGTAACCGGGATGTTGTACGAGCTAGAGTAAATGGTGATTATTTTAAAAATGAGTCGGAAGCTATTACTAAGATCCTTCAATATTATAATAATCGTTCAATGCTTAAAGTAATGGGTGAATTTTCAAGGGAACTTTGTATTGAACAATTTGATCAGGAAAGAAATTTTACAACTTACCGTAACATATATGCGAAAAACATACAAAAATTGATGTTTAAAAAAATGACAGGTGTAAATGCTAAAATTGAAAATGTATGAGAAAGCCTGAGATAAGTATAGATGAAGCATATGTTCATCAGGATGCGATTGATTTACAAACAGCATTACAAAGATTATTGACCATACTGGAAAAAGAATTGGTTGGTAAGCAAAAAACGATTGAATTATACGAAAATGAGTTACATCGTTTGCGAAGTGACCAGGCAAATAGGGATGTTGAATTAAAAGTGGTTAAGCAACAATTACAGGAGGCAAATGAAAATGCTGAGGGCAGTCGCCAGTTGGTTAATAAATTATTGAATGATATAGAACGGATGCAACAGGATCTCAGTTGGTATAAGAGAACTTTTGAGAACCGAAGTTTGATGGGCACCATGAAGGAAAAAATATTGGGTAGGGGTTTAAAAAGAAATTAATGTTTCATGAACTTATACCTGGACATAATAAATAATCCTTGAAACATAATTTCACAATGAATGATTTTTCTACCTTAAATAAGGATATATTTTTAAACGGTTATGCAAATTCAAGTAGCTTAAAATTATTACATAGCGCATTAATTAAGGATCCTATTAACCAGTTTCCGGTAGATGGATCTAATCTCACCATCGTTATATTGAGCTTTAACAGGGTTTCATGCACTACCAGGCTAATCAATTCTATTGTTGATTTTATACCAGGTTTTAAGGGAGAAGTTTTATTGATTGATAATGGATCTGTTCCGGATCAATTGAATTTGTTAGAAGACCAGCTTGCTAAAATCAAATCTTTCAAAATTAACCTGGTTAAACTGGAAAAAAATTATGGCGTAGCCGGTGCCAGGAATAAAGCCATGGAGTTTGTAAAAACTGATTGGTTTCTTTCGCTGGATAATGATATATACCTGGTAGGAAATCCATTGCCTTCTATAAAAAATTGCATAGAAAAATTAAATGTTCTGTTTTTAAATGTCCCACTCTTGCAGGCTGATGGAAAAACAGTTGATGCTTTCGGAGGCAATTTGTGGATTGAACCATATGAAGATGCTTATTTCATAAGTGGCACAAGTACTTTTCGACAATTACCTGTAAGTGATATTCCAAAAGTGGATGCATTTGTTTCTACATTTTTATATGGCGGTGCTTCAGTAATCAATAAGCAGGCATTTTTAGACAATGATGGCTATGAAGGAAATATGTTTATTGGCTTTGAAGACACGGAGTTGTCATTACGATTGACAAAAAAAGGTATCAAAATTGGGAATGCAACTTCATTTAGTTTTATTCATGCGCATGAGGCCCCAAAAAATATTGCTGATGAGGATGCGGAAAAGGCTCGTTTTTCAGCTGATCGTATCCGTGAGTCAAGTATATTTTTTAAAGAGAAACATGGATTAATGGTTTGGAAACCCAGCGTGGATGATTGGATTAATGAACGTTTCAGGGACCTTAACATAATTAATTCAAACGAAAGGGAGAGTGAAATTATTGACCATGATAGATGCGAAATGGCTATGAATTTTAGTGACCTTTCTGAGATCAGTCTTGTAGAGTCTTTACCTCTTCAAACAATGAGTGAAGAACGTGAATTAATTGAATTGAAAGAAAAACTTAAACATGCGGAATACACAATCCGCATGATGGAAACAAGCAAATTCTGGTCAATCAGAAATTTTTGGTTTAAGCAACGAAGAAGGTTGGGCCTTGCTGATGACGGAATTCCATTTTCTTTTAGAAAATTAAAAATCAAAAACGCAGCAAATTTTAAAAGCCATTCAAATGGAACTGAGCCGTACAATTATAATAAATTATTGAAAGAGATACCAAAAGTAACAACTGCGAACAGTGTACTGGTATTTGTGCCATTTATGGTTGTAGGGGGTGCTGAAACGGCCATATTACATGTGTTGAAAGGTTTTAAAAACAATCATACACATGTTACACTGATCGTTTCCAACCACCCTGTATCCAATAACATGGGAAATACTGCTGAAGAATTTTTAAAAGTCTGCCAGGATGTTTATGTGCTGGAAGATTATAATAATTTATGGAACGATCCTGATAAGTGGAAACATTGGGAAAATTTAACCAGAGCAGTTATCAAACAAAGAAAGATTGATACCATACTAATCAGTAACTCTTCATTCGCTTATGCTTTATTGCCAGAATTGAAAACTGAGTTTCCGGATATTAAGGTTATTAACCCGATTTATAGCATAGCAGGTCATATGGTTGATAATATAAAATATGAACCTTTTATTGACCTCACTGTTGTAGAAAATCCATTAGTAGAATCTTACCTGGTAAAGGAATGTTTTAGAAGCCCGCAAAAAGTAATAAAAATTGAAAACGGAGTAGACATCAATAAATATAAACCTGCTTCAAATAGTAATACAGCTAAAAAGATAAATGATTTTTCACTGCCTGCGGGCAAAAAAATCATAACATTTTTGGGAAGGTTATCGGAAGAAAAAGCCCCGGATATTTTTCTTGAAATTGCAAATTGCATGAAAGATAATCACGAAGTCCATTTTATGCTTTCAGGAGATGGTCCCATGTGGAATCAACTAAAGTTAATGATGACCTCATTAAATATTAACAACGTAACATTTACCGGCTTTGCAGATTCGGTGGAAGTGTTGTCTGTATCTGATATATTATTGCTGCCATCCCGCATCGATGGCAGACCCAATGTTGTTTTGGAAAGTCTTGCTATGGGGGTTCCTGTTATTGCTTCAAACGTTGGGGGTGTGCCCTGGATTATATCGGCTGACAAAAAAAATGGAATTGTTTGCGAAGCAGGAAACATCCAGGAATTTAAAAATGCAATTATTGATCTTTGCAACGATTTGGAAAAGTTGAATAAGTTCAAAAATAGTTCGAGAAAATATGCCGAGGAGCACCTGGATGTTAAACACATGCAATCAGCTTATTTAAATATCTGCAAGGCTTAAATTAAAATGCAGAAATTTTAATACTTGCCAATTGATTCATAGCAGTAATGATGTATACCTCTAATAAACATGCAGATAATGATATAAACAAGCCGTTCGTTTCGGTTATTACTCCTGTCTTTAATTTAAATGACATTATCAATAAAACTGCCGATTGTATTATACATCAAACCTTACAACAATTTGAATGGATTATAGTAGATGATGGCTCCCAATCATTAGAGACCAAAAATATATTGGACCAACTTGTACAAAGGGATAATCGTATCCAGGTAATAAAGCATGATTCCAATCTTGGTTTACCTGCAGCGAGAAATACGGGAGTAAAGCATAGCCAGGCAAATTATGTTTTCTTTATTGATGGAGATGATTTAATAGATCATACATTTCTCGAAAAAGCTTTTTTGGTCCTTGTACAAAATGAAAATTTCGCATTTGTAAATTCATATGTAAAAGGATTTGGGGCACAGAAATATAAATGGACCGGCGGGTTTCATGAATCAGAACTTTTTCTCAAAGAAAACCGGAATACCAGTTGTTTTATGGCCAGGAGAAATGTGTTTGATAAAGTGATATTTGATGAAACAATGAAAGATGGTTGCGAAGACTGGGATTTTTGGTTGAATGCAGCATCAAAGAATTTTTGGGGTTATACTATTCCTGAATTTTTATTTTTTTATCGCCGCGATACAGGTAATAAATGGACTACTCTAAATGGGAAAAAATCTTTAGCCGAAATTCAAAAGGGACTATATGAAAAGTACAGCACGAGGCTGAATCGAAGTTTCCCCAGGATTTCTTTTCCACGTTATTCATTTGGCGATGAAATGCCATTGATTAAAGAAAAGCCTGTAACAAATAATAAACCAGGCAAGCATTTAATTTGCATCTTCCCCTGGTTGCAGGTGGGTGGTGCCGACCAGTTTAATATTAATTTATTACTAGGATTAAAGAATAAGGGTTGGCAAATAACTATTATCACTACACTAAAAGATGAACACAATTGGGAAGATAAATTCAGAACGATAACTCCTGATATTTTTCACATTGCTAATCTTGGTTCTTCTTCTCAATACCCCGCAATTCTTGAATACCTTGTTGCAACGCGAAATCCACAGCTTATTTTCTTATCCCACTCAATGTATGGTTATTATATTTTACCTTTTTTAAAAACCCGCTTCCCAAATTTACCAATAGCAGATTTTCTTCACTGCGATGATAAAAATTGGTTTAATGGCGGTTATCCCCGTTTTTCAGCAAAGTTTGCATCATACATTGATCAAACTTTTGTAACATCCAATGCACTGCGACAAATAAGTTTATCATTTGGATCGCAACCCGAAAAAACGCATGTCTGTTATATAAATGTGGATACCAATAGCATTAAAAGAAATCTTCAAAACCGTGCAATAAAAAGAAAGGAGCTAGGGATTGATGATGATGTATTGGTTATATTATATGCAGCAAGGCTCACAGAACAAAAGCAACCAAAAGTTTTGGTTCAAACAATATATAAGCTTCAACAAAACTTTACCAACTTTCATTTTATAATCATAGGCGATGGACCAGAAAAGCATATTATTGAATCAGCCATAAATGATAAAAGGCTAGCAGGTAAAGTTACTTTTCTGAAAAGCCAGCCCCATTATGTTGTTATGGAATATATGGATGCTTCGGATATTTTTTTTCTGCCTTCATTATATGAAGGCATTGCTTTAACATTTTTTGAAGCAATGGCAAAAAACCTTGCTATCGTAGGCGCTGATGTCGGCGGACAAAGTGAATTGGTTTTAAATGATTGTGGGGTGCTGGTGCCACAGCAAAATCCAGAAATGGATTCCAACAACTATTATAAGGAAATTGCGAAGCTTTTATCAAATTATGGTTTAGTAAAAGAAATGGGAGAGAATGCAAGGAAAAGAGTAGTTGATTACTTTGACATTGAATTAATGGTTAACCAGGTTGATGAATGTTTCAAAAATATTTCCGTACAAGAACATAATAAAGAAGCAAATGAATCAGCATATTTATTACTTCTTAATAGAGTGATGAAATTGGAGGAGGAGCGACATGAATTGTTGGAATTATCGAATTCCAAATTCGGCCGGTTATTTTCAAAATATAAGAAACCATATCAAAAAGCAAAGCAGGCTTATCATAAGGTAAAAGACATTTTAAAAAAAGGAATTTGAAGTATTGGTTGTTAACAACAGAATTTCCACCACAATTTGGTGGCGGCATTGGAACCTATTGTTATCAATGGACCTCCTTATTGCAAAAGCATAAGCATGTAGTAACCGTATTTGTTCCAGATAAAAATGAAAAACTTTACAGGGAAATTTTTCGTGATAATATCAGGATAGTTTATTTTTCTCCATACCTGGAAAATACTTCCTCCATCCTGGGTTATGAAACGATGATCAGTTATTCGTTTGCAAAAATTGTGGAGATCTACCTGCAAAAAGAAGGTGTACCTGGTTGGCTCGAGTCACAGGAATATAATGGTATAGCCTATTACATTCTGCAAAAAAAACATTTGCATTATCCTTTGTTCCGGGATTTAAAAGTTTTAATAACCTGTCATTGTCCATCCTTCATAACTTTTGAACACAATCACATTAATACTTTTCAACTTCCTTATTTATGGATAGGGGAGATGGAAAGATTTTGTATGAAGGCGGCAGATCATTGTATCTCGCCCAGTAAATATTTGATGGATAATATTCATGCAAAATACCCGGCGTTGGTTAATCATTATTCAGTGCTCCATAATCCTTATCAACTGAATCATAGTACAGATAATAAAAGTGAGTATTCAAATGAAGTACTGGTAATTGGTAAACTTTCACCGGCAAAAGGAATTTTACAAACACTTAAAACATTTGATAAGTTATGGAGCAATGGCTTTACTTACAAATTGAAATTGATCGGTGATCAAAATTACTTCTATCATGCGGCGGGGACTACCACTGATGTTTTTATAAAAAGGAAATATGGGCATCATTTGGAATCGGGCATGTTGATCATTGCGGGTGCGGTTGATCCGCAACATTTGCAAACTGAAATAGACCAGGCAAATATTATCCTGGTGCCCAGTACAGTTGAAAATCTTCCCTATACGGTAATAGAAGGAATGTCAAAAGGAAAAGTAGTGGTAGCATCTGAACAGGGTGGTCAGCGTGAATTGATTACAGATGGCGTGAATGGTTTTTTATTTAATATTAATGATGTTCATACTTTAGAAGTTAAACTGCAGGTCGCATGTTCATTACCGGGAGACAAAAGATTGGCAATCGGTACAGAAGCGAAAAAAACCATTGCAGAAAAATGTGATCCGCAAAACTATTATTTTAAGAAAATGGAACTGTTAAATAGCCTGGTTCCTGCACTTACAGCAACATTTCCATTTGTAAACGGTACGCAAAATCCTGGTGATGTGCAATTGGAAACAAATGAATTGTTGTCTGTGATCATTCCTTTTTATAACATGGGTCATTATATTGATGATACCATTCAATCCATATATGCATCTGATTACAAGCATGTGGAAGTAATCATTGTCAATGATGGTAGCACAGAAAAGGAAAGCCTTAACAAGCTGGAACAGTTAGCTAAACGAGGAATAAAAATAATTCATCAAACCAACCAGGGGCTGGCAGCAGCACGAAATTACGGAGCAAAAGAGGCCGCAGGGCAGTTCCTTGCTTTCCTGGATGCGGACGATATGATAAGTACCGCTTATTATTCAAGGGCTGTTGAAATATTGCAATGCAAATCAAATGTATCTTTTGTTGGTTGCTGGGTTCAATATTTTGGCGAAAGCAATAATCAATGGCCTGCTTTCAATCCGGAACCACCTTATATACTTTTCCATAACATGGTGAATTCAAGCGGGCTGGTTTACAAGCGGGAAAGTTTTTTGAAAGCAGGTTTGAATGATACCCGTTTTATTTATGGTATGGAAGATTATGATAGTGTATTAAATCTCATTGAACATGGGTACAGAGGAGTTGTGATTCCCGAATTTCATTTTTATTACCGGGTTCGTAAAAATTCTATGGCAAGGGGTTTCAATAAAAGTAACATGGCATATTTATACCAGTTGCTAACAAAAAGGCATAGAAAACTATATACTGAATATGCGACTGAAATAATCAATTTACTAAATGTCAATGGACCAGGTTATCAATATGAAAATCCTACATTGGATTATCATATTCACCCGGGAAATAGTATCTACAACCGGTTTATAAGAAAATTAAAATTAAAAGTGAAACAACAACCGGTTTTACGGAAGGTTGCATTAACTATAAATCAAAAGTTCAAATCCTGATATTAACATGATAAAACTATTCAGCGATTGGGTTAGCGGCTCTAATAAAGTGGAAAGAATCTGGCTGCTTGCTAAGATTGAATTTAAACTGAGATATTATGAAAATAAACTTGGTTTATTATGGGCCTTACTGAAACCCATTTCAGATATTTTTATTTTTTACGTAGCATTTGAACTTGTATTGAAACAGGGGATACCGAATTTCGTTTCATTCCTTTTTATAGCATTGATTCTTTGGAACTTTTTTGTTGAGTCCACCACCGGAACCATTCAATTGTTAAGTACTAAAAAGTATTTGTATGAATACACCAATATGAATAAAATGGAAATTTATCTTTCCACTATTTTTTCCAGTTGTATTGGCTTTTTTTTCAACCTTACTTTTTTTATTATTTATTTCCAGTTTATTGATGCAGGAACATTGGGGTTAAGTTTTTATGCATTTTATATCATCCCCATTTTTTTAAACCTGTTGATCCTTGCTTTAGGGTTTTCAATGATTTTATCCTGCATTTATGTACTGGCAAAAGATATTACGCAAATATGGATGGTTATAACGGGCATTGGATTTTGGATTTCACCCATACTGTTTAAATTAGAAACTTTTAGAAATGCTTTGCCCGGTATTGATTATCTGAACCCCGTTGCAGGAATTATCATCAATGCAAGGAATGTTATGCTTTATCAAAAGCCACCTGAATGGCAACTGTTTTTGTTTGATTATGCTTACGCCATTGTGATTTTAAGTATTGGAACAATCATGCTAAATAAAATTGGAGCCCGGGCTGCAGAAAAACTTTAAAATGGAATTATGGAGAATAGTATTGCGATTGAGGCAAAGAACATCAGTAAAACGTTTCATATAACAGAGGACAGTCATAATACTGTAAAACACAGGTTGTTTAATCTTTTCAATCCAATGAAAAGTAAAGAGGTAACAGCAGTAAAGAGTTTATCACTTGAGATAATGAAAGGTGAATGTATAGGTTTGTTAGGAAGAAACGGCAGCGGCAAATCCACACTTGTTAAAGTACTGGCAGGAGTTTACCCCACGGATACAGGTTATGTTCGCATCAATGGTTCTACCATGCTTATGAACCTGGGCGTGGGTATGAGTCATGAATTAACAGCCCGTGAAAATATTTATGTTTCAGGATCGGTATTGGGTTTAAAAATAAAACAGGTTGATGCAATTTTTGACAAGATTGTTGATTTTGCAGAATTGAGAGAATTCATTGATACAAAAATAAAATTCTTTTCTTCCGGTATGTTAGCCCGCCTAGCCTTTTCAATTGCTGTGAATGCAGGTGCTGACATTATGTTTTTGGATGAAATTTTTGCTGTAGGTGATATGAAGTTCCAGGAAAAAGCAATTAAAGTTTTTGAAAGCTCCTGGATCGAAGGGAAAACGGTTGTATTAGTGAGCCACAGCATGGAAACAATCAGAAGCTATTGTAGTAAATCCGCTTATATGAAAAATGGAGAGTTGGTTTTTTTTGGCGAAACCAGCCAGGCTATTGAAAGATACCTGGCAGACAATCAATGATCTTTTTTGAATTTATACGTCAACAAAAAACTTATAAAAAATCCTGTCAGCATTCCCCCCAAACTCCGATCGAAATATATTTCGGTGATCCAGGCCGTTGCAAATGTGAAGATGATAAGTATGGTTAAATAATCCTGGTGTTGTTTTGCATAAACAACAGGTAGTATGACCCATGCTATTAAAAAAACAACCAGTCCAATGATACCCATACTGTATAAAATATCCAGGTAGTTGTTATGAACATTCTTTTTTGTTTTAATAGCAAATTGAAAATCTTTTTCTTCATATTTTTTTATCAATGCATCATATTTGTCTCCGATGCCAACTCCCATGATTGGATTTTCTTTGAATAATTCCCATCCACATCTCCACGCTGCCAGTCTGAAATTAGCACCGTTCCATTGTTCTGCTGTCACCTCCATATTGTAATGACTTTCTGCTCCCATATTCTGGTAATCAAACTTTGTATAAGTAAGTTCTTTAAAACGATTAAAGGTTTGCGGCATGAATTTATAAACCATAAAAATGCCGATAATCATACCCATCAGCAATGTCATGCCTTCCAGGTATTTTTTTCTTTTTATAATGTAGTAAAGAATAAAAATCCCTGTTGTTGCATACAAAAATCCCATCATGTTCCTGCTGGCTAATAGGTAGCTAATGCCAAATAAAAAAATAACGGCAGCAAACATCCAGCCCTTCCATTTTGAATTGCCGAAAAATATTTCTCTTGAAAGAATGAATATGGAAATGTTTACGAGCAAAGAAATATAAATGGATTGATGGCCGATGACATGGGTTAATGAATCATTATATAATAATGCCGTATTGTTTTGAATAAAGGCCAGCCGGATATTCCATCCCAGGCAGAAAGCCGTGATGATGGTAGTTATAACAGCAAATGATACTAAAACTTTACGCCTGAATGGTGCATCTAATTGCAATACACCAACTGTTAACGGAAAATATAGTAAGGGGAGTCTCGGATCTAAAAAGCTAAATGCTTTATCCGTATTTTTTGATAACAGCATGCTAACTCCAATAACTACAAAAAAGAAAAGCATTACCTGTAAATGCTTTTTTTCTTTAATGGCTTGCCATTTCTCTTTAAATCTGCTTAAACTGAAACTGTAAATAACCAGTGAAGCAGTTGCTATGATATTGAGTAGTTGAAATCTTGGTAAAAATAGAACTACCAGGAAAAACAGGATGAGACCATAAAGTATTTTATCTTTTTTACTCATTGGATAAAGAATTAAAAATGTAATCTTTATCCTTACATATACAATCCACCATCGGCAGTGATCACCTGTCCTGAAACATATGCACTCAATTCAGATGCAAGAAACAATGTTACATTGGCGATATCCTCTCCGCTGGCAAATCGGCCCAATGGGATGCCCGCTTTATATTTATCGGCGCTTTCTCCTTCTTTTAAATAACTGGTCATATCTGTTTCTACAAATCCCGGTGCAATGGCATTGCAACGAATATTGCGGCTGCCCAATTCTTTGGCCACGGATTTTGTAAATCCTATAATTCCTGCTTTTGAAGCGGCATAGCTGCTTTGTCCTGCATTACCCATTTCGCCAATAATGGAACTCATATTGATAATGGTTCCAGCTTTTGCTTTCATCATGGGACGAATGACCTGCTTGGTCATATAAAAAACGCTGTTCAGGTTTACCTGCATTACATCATTCCATTGTTCTTCGGTCATGCGTAACAGTAAGTTGTCTTTCGAAATGCCTGCATTGTTTACACAGATATCCACCTTGCCAAAATCTTTTAAAACCTCGTTGACAAAAGTTTCGCATTCTGCAAAAACGCCTGCATTACTTTTCCATGCTTTGGCTCTTACACCCAGGGCAGTTAATTTTTCTTCCAGCGCTTTCGCTTTGTCCGCACTGCTGTCACTAACATAAGTGAACGCAACATCCGCGCCGTGTTCTGCAAATTTTAGCGCAATGGCTTCTCCAATTCCCCTGGCAGCACCTGTAACAATGGCAACTTTATTTTCAAGTAGTTTCATCCGTAATGCAATTAAATTGTTTAAAAGAAATTTAAAAGTGCCGTAAAAGTAATTGATAAAAAATAATTGAAAAATGAATCATACCTCGTTATTCATTTTCAATGCGAATTTTAATCACAGTCTAAACCGCTTTAAATATTATTTGCAGATTTTTGTGGATTGATAAAAAGGAGTATTTCTTCCATGATTTCCCGGTCGTTGCTAAGCCGTGGAATTTTGTGCTGACCACCCAACTTCCCTTTGCTCTTTAACCAGTTATTAAAAACACCTTTTTCAACTTTATGGAGAATGGGCATACGTAATGCCATGTCCTTATAACGTTTTGCCTCGTAATCGCTGTTTGTTTGCTGCAGCGCTTTGTCAAGTTCTTCGGTGAATGTTTGCAGGTTGGCTGGTTCATTTTCAAATTCCACTAACCATTCATGTGCTCCATTGGATGCTTCTGAAAAATATACCGGCGCAGCTGTATAATCATTCACCGTTGCTCCTGTTTTTTCACAGGCAACGGCAATGGCTTTGTCGGTATTATCTACAATCACTTCTTCACCAAAAGCATTGATATAATGTTTTATGCGTCCTGAAACTTTTATGCGATAAGGTGCTAAAGAAACAAAGCGAATGGTATCGCCCACTATATAACGCCAAAGCCCACCCAGTGTTGAAATAATGATCGCATAGTTTTTCCCTTCTTTCACTTCATTTAACTGTAAAGTTTTTGGATGTTTTTTGCCTGCTTCTTCCAGCGGCATAAATTCATAAAATATGCCATGGTTAGCCATCAGCAACATACCATCTATATTGATATCATCCTGTGCTGCAAAAAAACCTTCGGATGCATTATAGCTTTCAATATAGGCGATGGGTTTACCAATAATTTTTTCAAACTGTTCGCGGTAAGGGACAAAGCTTACACCACCATGTAAATAAAGTTCCAGGTTGGGCCATACTTCACTGATCGTTTTTTTGCCGGTTATCTCTAAAATTCTTTTTAATAATACCAGCGTCCAGGTTGGTACACCGGCCATAGATGTTACATTTTCGTTGATGGTGGAGGATGCCAGTTTTTCAATTTTTTCCTCCCATTCATCCATTAAAGCAATGGAAAGATCGGGTGTACGCATCCAGTTTGACCAAAAAGGTGAATTCTGTAAAACAACGGCGCTTAAATCACCAAATTGGATTTCTTCATTAACCATATTGATCTGGTGACTGCCACCCAGCACCAGTGATTTGCCTGTTAATAATTCACTTTCCGGATTTCGGATATAGTACATGGTTATAACATCCTTCGATGCTTTATAATGACCATCTTTAAGACTTTCTTCGCTAATTGGAATGAATTTGCTTTTGGCGCTGGTGGTTCCACTGCTTTTTGCAAACCAGCGAATAGGTGTGTTCCACAAAATATTATCTTCTCCATCCATCATACGCTGGATGTAAGGTTTCAGGTCTTCGTATTCATTAACAGGTACACGTTCTTTAAAATCATCCAGTAGCCTGATATCTTTAAAATTATGCTGGCGGCCAAACTCGGTATATTGGCCGGCGGCAATCAAATCCTGCCATACGGCATGCTGCGCAGCCATGGGGTCATTGATCCATTGCTCAATGGACCATTGACGCAAACGAGCCAGTCGGGATATAGCGGGACTTAATAACTTCATTTCCGGAAAGTTAAATTATTTGACAAAAACAAACATGTAATGGAGAAGAATTTATAAGTCCTGAGATGATTGAGACATCCTGGCTTCTTCATGCAGGTAATCTTTTCTTTTTAACTGGAAGTTGCGACCGAGGTATAATTTGCGAACCTGTTCATCTTCTGCCAGTTCCTCAGCTGTGCCGTGTTTGAAAATTTTTCCTTCAATCAATAAATATGCCCTGTCGCAGATGGAAAGCGTTTCTGTTACGTTATGATCGGTTATGAGGATGCCGATATTCTTTGATTTTAATTTGGCTACTATGCCTTGTATATCTTCTACAGCAATCGGGTCTATTCCGGCAAAAGGTTCATCCAGTAAAATAAATTTTGGATCAACTGCCAGTGCTCTGGCTATTTCTGTTCTGCGGCGTTCACCACCACTTAAAACATCACCATTGCTTTTTCGTACATGGTGCAAACGAAATTCATCCAAGAGACTTTCCAGTTTTTCTTTTTGTTCCTGTTTACTCAGCGAAGTCATCTCCAAAATAGCTGAAATATTATCTTCAACACTGAGCTTGCGAAAAACGGACGCTTCCTGTGGCAGGTATCCAATACCCATCTGCGCTCTTTTATACATTGCAAGCCCGGTAATATTTTCATCACCCAAAAAAACCTGCCCTTCATCTGGTTTTATTAGGCCTACCACCATATAAAAAGTAGTGGTTTTGCCTGCTCCGTTCGGACCCAATAAACCTACGATCTCTCCTTGCTTCACTTCAATAGAAACATGATTAACCACTGTGCGGTTCCGGTAGGTTTTACACAGTTCCTCTGTATGTATAGATAAATTCAATGCTGCTTTTTAACAAAAATAAGGTTTGATAGGTTACCAGTTCATCTCAGTTAGCAGCTTTAACGAATTGGTGATGTTCATACTAATTTGCCGCAAGCCGGATGATTCTTGATTATGAAGCCCCGCTGACTTAAGTTTGCACGATTATTTAAAAAATGAAAGTAACCGAACATATTAAAGAATCAAAAGGATCACTGGTATCTTTTGAAATTTTACCCCCGTTAAAAGGAAAAGGGATAGATGCAATTTATAATCACCTGGATCCATTGATGGAGTATAAACCGGCGTTTATAAATGTAACCTATCATCGCAGCGAATCCATGTTTAAGAAGAAGCCTGATGGTACCTTTGAAAAAGTGGATGTTCGTAAAAGACCGGGTACAGTAGGGATTTGCGCTGCCATTAAAAGTTATTATAAAGTGGATACGGTGGCTCACCTGATTTGCGGTGGTTTTTCCAAACAGGAAACGGAAGATGCACTGATCGATCTGAATTTTTTAGGTATTGATAATGTTTTGGTTTTAAGAGGTGATGCGCCAAAAAATGAATCGACTTTTGAACCGGAGCCAGGCGGAAACCGGTATGCCATCGATTTGCTGAAACAGGTGATGGATATGAATGCCGGTATTTACCTGGAAGAAGATTTAAAAAATGTAGTGAAAACAAGTTTTTGTATTGGTGTGGCAGGCTACCCGGAAAAACATTTCGAATGTCCGAATATGGCTACGGACATACTGCATTTAAAAGAAAAAGTGGATGCGGGAGCAGAGTATGTTACCACCCAGATGTTTTTTGATAATGCCCGCTATTATGAATTTGTAAATCTTTGTCGCAAAGCCGGTATTAATGTTCCAATCATTCCGGGGTTGAAACCGATTACGAGTAAAAAACAAATGACCATCATTCCACGTACTTTTCATGTTGATATTCCAACTGAATTAAGCAACGAAGTATTGAAGTGTAAAAACGACGAAGATGTTGAAAAAGTTGGTACCGAATGGTTAATTGAACAATCACGAGACCTTAAAAAACAAGGTGTTCCCGGTTTGCATTATTATACTTTGGGTAAACCACATGTGATCTGCAACACCATGAAGGCGATCCTTTAATATTTTTTATTGCCGTAACATGCGAATGGATTAGCTGCAGCTATTTTTTGTACAGCGATTTAAGTGTTTTCTTTTTAATTTTTACAGGATACTTCTTGCGCAGGTTGGCCAGCCATTGAGATTCCAGGTATTGCTGGTAATCGTTCAAAACAAAACCACGTGATTCTGTAAAATTTCTTGGTTCTGGTTGCGGGTATGTTTTAATGATATAGGCAAATGAAGCGGATTGGTCATTATCATTCATAATAGTTGTAGTGATCATTCCTTTCTCTAACGGTTTAGCATCAGCGCCGGGTATTTGGGCTAATTCATAACGTGCCGAATCCGTGATAACCTTATCTCCAAAATGGTTGATGATCTCTTTCCATTGACCAGGATCTTTTTCCAGGTCTTGCTTTAAATTTTTTGCGGTTGTTTCATCTGTGCAGTAAAAAATGATCGCATCGGCACTGTTTTCCCAGTTATATTTTGCGCGGTTTTGCTCATAATAATTTTTTAAACCAACAGAATCTTCCTGTGCACGGTTCCAGATTTCATGTTGCATGATCTCGAAGAACATATTGCCTTCTTTAAATTCATTTAACTGGTTGGCAAAGCCGGGGTTGAAATCTTCCAGGTGATCGCGGTAATAATTATTAGCTAAAACCATTTTATATTCTTCCAGTATTTCAGCATAGGGCCTGAGACCTGATGTACCTGGTTTGTAACGGTGTAACTGCGCATAGTCCAACCAGTTTTGAATGGTATAAACTTCTTTACCAACCGTAATTAAAGGTGTTTCTCTTTTTATACTGATAGTAGCAGGTGGTTTGCGATTATCTAAAATACTGTCGGTTATCCAAAGCCATTCTGTTTTTGCTTCCGGCATAAATGTAAAACCAGCTTTTTGCGCTACTCTGTCATAGATCACTTGCTTTAAAGTTTCAATCCGGTCACTTTGATTTACTCTTGTTTTTAATGCAAGCAGGTTTTCCGTATCATTTGGATCACTTACTATTGGCGTAACAGAAATTTTATTTACAATGTGAAACCCATAACTGGTTTCAAATGGCTTGCTAAAAGTGTTAAGGGGTAAAGAGGCGACCATATTTTCAAATGCCGGATCATATTGACCAACACTAAAAGAAGGCATGATGCCACCGGCTTGTGCGGAAATAAAATCATTACTAAAAGTTGATGCGATGGCAGCTTTATCATCTCCAGCTAGTAAACGGGTATATAATGAATCTGCTAATTGAGCAGTTTTCTTTTTCAATGCTTCATCAGCACCCGGAGGTAAGGCTAATAATACCTGCCATGCATTGATATGTCCCAATGCTTTTCTATCCCCGTTATTTTTAAAAATATGGTAACCATTTTTGGAACGAAAAGGTGCTGAAACCTGGCCAGCTTGTAACTGGTACACAATATTTTCAAATGCATAAGGCAGGTTGAAAACGGTTATATAACCAATATTACCCTGGTTGGTTGTAACCGATGGATCCTGTGAATAGCGCAGTGCAACCTCACTAAAAGAAGTTCCCTTTTTTAATTCCAGGTAAGCATCATTGATTTTTTTAAATGCGGCGCTTGTATCGGGTTCTCCATTTTTTTCATTAAAACCAATAAAAATATGGGCAACATCTATTTCTTTCTGGCTGCGATCGAAAGCTTCCATAACCAGCTTGTTCATCGTTTCCGGATCATTCATATAATTATCAATGATCTGGGAACGCAGGTTTTCAAATTCTTCCCGTTGCTGTGGTAAGGTATCATAACCCCGGTTATAAGCTTCCAGGATCTTTAATTTTGAATTGATATACAACTGCAGGTAATCATCAATTGATTGTTTATCAAAACTGATATCACTGGTATTTTTCTGGTAAGCTTGCTTAAATTCTTTGACGTCAATTTGTTTATCACCATAAGTAAATAAAGTTTGAGCCTGGATACTCATTATGCCGAAAACCGCAAAGCAAAAAGTGAATATTTTTTGGAAGAGAGATTTATAACGGAGAGCAGTACCCGCATGAGGGCGACAACAAGTATAGTTTGGTTGCATACGATAAATTTAATTATTTGCCTTTTAACTTCAGGTCCAGTATTTCATCCATTTGTTCAAAGGCCAGTTTTTTTGCAATGATTCGTTTATCCTTATCCAGCAAATAAATAGTTGGAAAACTTTGCACATCATACAACTGGGAATAACCCGGTGTGCCTGCATTGATGCGGGCTTTATCAGCTTCCTTGGAATAATATACGTGCTGCCACTGTAATTTATTGTCGCTGATAAATTTCAACCAGTCTTTTTTATTACCCTCCGTTTCCTTTGCCATGGCATAGATCTTAACACCAAGATTTTTCCACTTGCTTTGATAAAGGCTGTCAATTCTTGGCGCTACTTCTTTACAATGTCCGCAGGTTGGATCCCAGATGAAAACCACCGTAAATGGCGCTTCAACGGAGTAAAGGGAAACATTTTTTCCTGTGCTGTCTGGTAAATTAATATCCGCAGCCGGGCTGCCGAAAATATTTGCCATTAAATTATAGGCGCGGTCTGTGATGGTTTTTTTGCCATTCTCTGTTAGCCATGGATAATCTTTTTGAGAAAGATATTTTTGGTAGAGATGAACAAATATGGCATCCTCCCACATGTATTTCTGGTTCAAATAACGATTGATGAATTTTAATAAAAGAAATTTTTGCATTTCTTCATTCACACTTGCATAGCCCATCATCCAGTCAATTTCTTTGATGATTGAATCGGGTTGCTGTACTACTACCTGTTCAAAATACCGGTCTAACTTATTTTCAAAAAAAGGTGTACGGGCAAGGCGGTCATCAAAAAAATTTACTCCATCCCAATAATGATCTTTATAATAACGATAGGCATAAGCGGAATCATATTTCCCCCCGGGATGCTGGGCTGCTGGTGGAATTTCAGGCTCCCGCATGGCCGTCAATAAAAAAGCCATCATCGAATTGGGTTCTTTTTCTAAAATACTATTGCGGTAAGTTTTTATTTCTTCATTGGTTTTTTCAATATGTGATTTTAAAACCGCGGATTCAGGGTTTGCTTTTCGCAGTTGTACAGCGCTATCCATACTGCGGCCTTTTTGCTGCATGTACTTTTGGTAATTATTGAATAAAACATTGTCCGGTGAGTTGATAAACCGAATATTCTCAAGCACCCTGTTTGTATCGGCAATGATGGAAAATTGCTGTTGTTTATCAACCAGTATTTCAAAAAATCCCATTTTGTTTGGATAGCCGACCAGGTAAATTCCACCGCCTAATGGCTGATTGCCTTTAAAAGTTGCTTCTCCTTTATCATTCAATAATGCCGAATCCACAATCGGCAATTGTTTGCCATAATAACTTCCAAGATAAATATATTGGTTTTTAAAAGGGGTCAGTGTTACTTTAATCTCGTATCCCTGGGCATTTACTTGTAATGAAGCAATCAGTAGAAGAATCGACAAAAATTTATTCATTGGGTTGTTTAAGCGTTAAAGTTATCTAAAATCATTTTCAGCTAAGTTAACAAGATGTAAAATGCCTTGTAAGGGTTGCCCCGCTGGCAGAAAGGAAACGCTTACTTTTGCGGCTTATGCGAAAAAAGAAAAAAATTATTTTACCCAATGTGTTGATGGAAGCATATGCGGCAGAAGGAAAATCGCTTGCCCGGGTTGAAGGTAAAGTAATCTTTGCGGAAGGTGTGGTGCCGGGAGATGTAGTGGATCTTCGGTTAAGAAAAAATAAAAAAGATTGGGCGGAAGGTACGCCTGTCCAGTTCCGGTCTTATTCTGCCGACAGGGTTCAACCCTTTTGCCAGCACTTTGGTGTTTGCGGCGGTTGTCAATGGCAGATGCTCCCTTATGAAAAACAATTACAATACAAACAACAACAGGTTACTGATAGTTTAAAGCGAATTGGTAAGGTTGATATGCCGGATATCATGCCCATTCGTGGAGCAGCCAAAACACGTTTTTACCGCAATAAACTGGAATATACTTTTGGCAATAAGCGTTATTTATTACCTGGTGAATTGAATGATGAAGATATTAATGGAGAGATTGATGTAGCAGGTTTTCATGCCCGCGGTTTTTTTGATAAAGTGGTAGATATACAAAAGTGCTGGTTACAACCCGAACCAACCAACGAAATAAGATTGGCTGCCAGGCAATTTGCCAAAGAAAATCATTATTCATTTTATGATATTCGCGAACACCACGGATTTATGCGAACCATGCAGGTGCGAACGGCAACAACCGGGGAAGTAATGGTCAATATGGTTGTTGGAGAAGTCGATGAAGAAAAGATTGAAAGCCTGATGCAGTTTTTAAAAACCAGCTTTCCTTTGGTTAGTACCTGGTTATATACCATCAACACCAAGAAAAATGATAGTTTGTACGACTTGCATCCCGTGATTTATCATGGCAAAGGGTTTATCATTGAAGAATTATCAACCAGTGATGGCAATAAATACCAATTCAAGATTGGCCCGACTTCTTTTTTTCAAACCAATACAAAACAGGGAGAGCAATTATACCGCATCACCAGTGAATTTGCGGAACTAACCGGGCAGGAAACAGTGTATGATCTTTATTGTGGTACGGGCAGTATCGGCATTTTTGTAAGTAATCTTGCCAAAAAAATTATTGGTGTAGAAACCGTTCTAGCTGCTGTGGAAGATGCCAAAGAAAATGCGATGTTAAACAATGCCGATCATGCGGAATTTTATGCAGGCGATGTGATTGATGTTTGCGATGATGCATTTTTTGCCAAACATGGGAGGCCCGATGTGATCATCACCGATCCCCCACGGGCAGGCATGCACGAAAAACTCGTTCTCAAGATCCTGGAAATGGAAGCGCCGACAGTAGTGTATGTAAGCTGCAATCCTGCTACGCAGGCAAGAGATCTGAATTTACTAAAAGAAAAATATGATGTAAAGCGGATACAACCGGTTGATATGTTTCCGCACACGCTGCACATTGAAAGCGTGGTTCAATTGAAATTGAGAAATTAACATGAACCGGAACCAACAAAACTTTTGCTATAATTCATTGTTACAAAACTTTAATAATTAGAATATCTGATAACTTTATCGAATGCAGTATTATCGTCCCAATAATTTTCCACCGGTTGTAAAAAACCTCCTGATCATTAATGTTCTCTTTTTTATTGCAAACCTGGCATTGGGTGCCCGGTTTTATATTGAAGATGAAGGACCCACTATTTTAAATGTCATATTTGGATTATGGCCCATTCAAACGCCATTTTTTAAGCCATACCAGATTTTCACCCACATGTTTTCTCATGCAAACCTGGGACATATATTTTTTAATATGTTTGGCTTGTGGATGTTTGGTAAGATCCTGGAGAATTTATGGGGTCCTAAACGATTTTTATTTTTCTATTTAGCCTGTGGCCTGGGAGCAGCCTTTGCTCATCTTGTTGTACAGTATTTAACCGGGAACCCGGCTTATGCAGTGGGAGCTTCAGGTGCCGTGATGGGCATTTTTATTGCCTTTGGTTATCTTTTCCCCAATACCCAATTATACCTGATGTTTATACCCATTCCCATCAAAGCCAAATATCTAATGATTGGGTTGGTCGCACTTGATTTGTTTGGTGGATTTGCTCAAATTAGCGGTGATAATATTGCGCATTTTGCCCACCTTGGCGGTGCTATTACCGGATTTATTATTGTATTATTTTGGAACAAAACCAATCGCCGTACGTTATATTAAAACGGGTATAAAAATTTAATTGACTTTGTTTGCTGCCTGCAGGCTTTGTAATTTTATAAAAGACAATTTTGAGTAGAATGGGTTTATACGAGAAAGAATACAGAAGCCGTTTATCCATCAACAAGGATAGTAATCCGCTGTTCATGCTGATTGCTATTAACCTCACGGTTTTTGTATTATTCGCATTTATCAAGGTCATCTATTTTTTCAACGACAATATTAGCATGTACGATTCCCAGGTTTTAAACTGGGTGGCGCTGCCAGCGGATCTTTCCGTTTTTATCACCCGGCCCTGGACGTTGATCACCCATTTTTTTATGCATGATGGCCTATGGCATGTAATAGGCAATATGCTTTGGTTATGGGTTTTCGGGTATATTTTACAGGATCTCACAGGTCCCAAAAAAGTAATTCCCATTTATATTTATGGGGCTTTGGCCGGAGCATTATTTTATGTGCTGGCTTATAACTTTCTTACCGTTTTAAAACCTGACCTGCCATATTCAAAAGCATTGGGAGCATCAGCAGGTGTTATGGCGGTGGCTGTAGCTACAACTATGCTGGCGCCTAATTACCGCATCTTTCCAATGATCATGGGCGGTATTCCATTGTGGGTGTTAACTGTTTTGTTTGTGCTGATTGACCTGGCTACGATTCCATATAAAAATCATGGTGGCCATATAGCCCATATCGCCGGGGCAGGCATGGGTGCATTATTCAT
Source organism: Chitinophagaceae bacterium (assembly GCA_036676725.1). Taxonomy (GTDB): domain Bacteria; phylum Bacteroidota; class Bacteroidia; order Chitinophagales; family Chitinophagaceae; genus Flavisolibacter. The sequence goes on along the minus strand of JAKFCI010000430.1, from coordinate 10,749 downwards.
TTTTACGATGCGTAAGGGTTATGATTTGGATGGATGGATGAATGATTTCTTTACCTGGGTAAACGATCTTTTCCGTCCGGATAAACCGAAAAAAGGTAAGCGTATAAAAGACCAGCTTTTTTACAAAACAACCACCAAACCTTATAAAAAGACTCTGAATCTTTCTCAGCAAAGAGTTGATGAAATACTCGATAAAATCAACCAAAAGGGGTATGATCACCTGACAGAAGAAGAAAAAGAATTATTGAAAAGAGCCAGCCAGGAAGACATGCTTTGAGATAAGTTAAAAGGCAAAAGTTAAAAGTCAAAATTCTTTTCAACCTGTAATGCCTGATTTAATTGCAGAACTAATTCCAAATTCCAAATTCCCAATCCCTCTGCTCCACCCAAACTGATCTATACAAAAATTTTTAAACTGGAAAAATTTGTGGTAATTTAATAGTCGCTCAAAACCACAATTTTATTTTATGAGAAAAAATATACTTATTCCAATCTCATTCCTGTTTATCTCCCTGTGTACAATGGCACAAAAAAAAGATCGGTTTGCTTATGCAGTCACTGATTTAAAAGGAGATGGTGCCGGCTGGAATGCGCTTCGTATGTTAAATACACAAACCGGTGAATACAGTGAAATTTTGCTCAATGGGACTGAAGTAAAAACAGTTGCCTATGACGCACAATCTAAAAAACCAGTTGCTGAAATATCGAATGCCAGTCAATTTGCAGGGCAGGCTGTTTTCAATACGGGTGTGGCGGCCATTGCCTACGATCGCAGAAACCAGCGTTTGTATTTTACACCCATGTTCATCGACCAGCTGCGATATATTGACCTTCAAACAATGAAAGTATATTATGTAACCGATCAGCCGTTTACCAACATTAACAATGATAAAAAGGACCAGGGAAAAATCGTTACCCGGATGGTTATCACACCTGACGGTAATGGATATGCGATTACGAATGATGGTGAGCGATTTATCAAATTCACAGCAGGAAAGAAAACAGTGATAACGGATCTGGGTTCTTTGGTGGATGATCCTGCAAATGAAGGTTTATCTATTCATAATAGTTGCAGCAGTTTTGGTGGTGATATTGTGGCTGATGATAATGGTCATTTGTATATAGTTACCGCAACAAAAAAAGTTTTTAAAGTAAATATAGATACCAGAGTGGCTAGTTTACTGGGAACAATCAAAGGACTTCCCGGCAATTTTTCAGTCAATGGCATGGTGGTAAACGATGCGGGAAAATTAATGGTGAGCAGCGCTCAAAACCCGGATGCTTATTATCTCGTTGATCCTGCCAATTGGAGTGCGGAGATCTATCAAACCTCTACCGGTATTTTCCGTAGTTCTGATATGGCCAATGGCAATATATTATTTACCAAACCATCCAATCCACTCAAAGAAATTTCTATTGTACAAAACAGGGATGCGGACCTGGATAACAGGATACAGCTTTATCCCAACCCGGTAAGCCAGAATACATTTGCTGTTCGTTTCAATAGTTTACAGGCCGGTAATTATCGCATAGAACTGAGGGATGTAATGGGAAGAACTATCCTTCAGCAAAAAGTAAATGTTTTAGGTAATGACCAAAGCGAATCAATCAATATTAACCCGGCATCTGCCAAAGGCGTTTACATGGTGCAGGTTATGAATGAACAAAATAAAACCGTATTCTCGCAAAAGTTGGTTGTTCAGTGATATTCAATTTATCATTGTAAAAGGCGTTGGTCTATAGCCAACGCTTTTTTATTTTAAAGATTCATGCAGCATAATTCTTTATAAGAAACAAGTTCACCCGGTTAATAAATAGAAAACCAGGCAACCTGGATATGCTGCATTTCGATAACATGGTAGATATCGTTTCTCAATCTATTGAGTGAATGTTTTGGCCGGACAAACCCCTATGTTGGCTTTAGAGCAGGCTGCGATGGCCTGCTTTTGTATTTGGGATTGCACATTTTATCCTGCCTAATAAAAGACTGATTGATCCACCACTTCATTTTGAACCAAGTATCTTTGCCCTTTCAAAAAATTAAGCGTGCAGAAAAGCAATTTCGTAGACCAGATCAGGATCTTTTGTCGCAGTGGACATGGCGGTGCAGGTATCAAACATTTTTTACGCAGTAAGCTAACCGCTTTTGGTGGGCCCGACGGCGGTGATGGTGGCCGTGGCGGACACATTATTCTTAAAGGGAATAAAAATCTTTGGACACTTTTACACCTTCGATATTACAAAAACGTATTGGCCGAAGATGGAGACAAAGGTGGTGATACCAATAAAACCGGCCGAAATGGAAAGGATATCATCCTGGAAGTACCATTAGGAACTATAGCCACGGATGAGGAAACAGGCGAAAAAGAAGCGGAGATCCTTGAGCATGGCCAGGAAGTAATCTGGCTAAATGGTGGCCGTGGTGGTTTAGGGAACTCGAATTTTGCTACTCCCACTAACCAGGCACCGGAACATGCACAACCCGGCGAACCGGGTCACGAAGGTTGGAAGGTACTCGAACTAAAAGTTTTGGCTGATGTGGGTTTGGTGGGCTTTCCCAATGCAGGTAAATCAACCTTATTATCCGTTATCACGGCGGCCAAACCAAAAATTGCAGATTATGCATTTACAACCATTACCCCTAACCTGGGAATAGTCCCTTATCGCGATGATAAAAGCTTTTGCATCGCCGATCTGCCCGGGATTATTGAAGGTGCCGCTGAAGGCAAAGGACTTGGTCACCGGTTTCTGCGCCATATAGAACGAAACCCTGTTTTACTTTTCTTAATTCCAGCTGACAGCCCGGATCATAAACATGAATATGAAGTACTGGTAAAAGAATTGGAAGAATTCAACCCTGAATTATTGAATAAACAATTTGTGATCGCCGTTAGCAAAAGTGATATGCTGGATGATGAATTAAAACAGGCTATCAAAAAAGAATTACCAGCCAATGTTCCACATTTGTTTATTTCGTCAGTAACCGGGCAGGGTTTAACAGAATTAAAAGATCTTTTGTGGAAAGTGTTAAACGAACCCTTGTAAGCATTCCGCCTCTGTTTACTATCTTTGAAGCATGTCGAAGAATGCTCAAAAAAAATCAACAAAAAAGGAAATAATATTAGAAAAGGCCGCAGTAATGTTTCGCGAAAAGGGTTTTAGCGCAACATCTATGCGTGACCTGGCTGAAAGTGTTGGAATAGAAGCTGCCAGTCTTTATAATCATATTCAATCAAAATCACAGATCCTGCAGGAAATTGTATTTCGTGCGGCTGATGATTGTAACCAGCATCTTGATAAATTAACTGAAGAAAATGCTTCCTGTTCCGTCAAAATAGAATCGATTATTCGTTTTCATGTACAAATGATGTTGAACAGGTTCGAAGATTATCACGTGATGACACACGAGTGGATCCATTTATCAGAACCACATTTATCCAACTTTATTAACCAGCGGCGCACTTACGTGCAGAAACTTGAATCCATCGTTGATGAATGTATTCAAAAAAAGGAATTCAAGCCTATTCTTCCCTATGTTGCCGTATTAACTATTCTTTCGGCAGTACGCGGTTTGGAATTCTGGCATCGCAGCCAGAAAAAAATTACACCTGCTGAACTTGAAGAAAATATGGTAACCCACTTGATCAGCGGTTTGAAAAAATAAATACATTTCAAAAATTGAATTTTCCTCTTAACCGGATTAATAATTTGTTTGCATAACGATTGTTTTCATGATCCATTTTCACCCATTAACTATAAAAGAAATTAACCAGGAAACGGATGATTGCGTTTCGGTGGTTTTTGATATGCCGGAAGATTTAAAAAACACTTTTCGATTTAGCCAGGGGCAAAGTTTAACCATGCGTACGCATTTAAATGGGGAGGAAGTGAGACGTACGTATTCCATTTGCAGCAGCCCATTTGATGATGAGTGGAGGGTGGCTATCAAAAAAGTGGATGGCGGTTTGTTTTCAACTCACGCCAATGAACAGTTGAAAAAAGGTGATGTGATAGAAGTGATGCCGCCGGTTGGAAAATTTTATACGGAACTGGATCCCCAACATACAAAAAATTATGTGGCCTTTGTAGCAGGCAGTGGCATCACACCGGTTTTATCCATTATTAAAACCACCTTGCGAACAGAGCCTGGCAGTACGTTTACGTTGGTTTATGGGAATAGAAATAAAAATTCAATCATATTCAAAGAGGCACTGGAAGAATTAAAGGATAAATACATTGACCGTTTTCGCATTTATCATATTCTTAGCCGGGAGCGAACGGATGTTCCTTTGAATGAAGGAAGAATTGATGCCCAAAAGCTGGAACTGCTTTTCAATAAACTCATAAACATTGAAAGTTGTGATGAGTTTTTTCTATGTGGTCCGGAAGAAATGATTTTTACTGCAAAAGATTTTTTAGAAAAGCATAATGTACCGGCTAATAAAATTCATTTTGAATTATTTACCATTCCGGGTGAAAAACAATCTGCTGTTAAAACAACATTAAAGGAGGAGACGCAAGATGAACCACAAGCGACGGTAAGTGTAAAAGTGGATGGAATTTTATTTGATTTTAAATTAGGTTATGAAAGCAACAGCATACTCGATGCTGCTTTAAAAGAAGGTGCGGATCTTCCTTTTGCCTGTAAAGGTGGTGTATGTTGTACTTGCAAAGCCAAACTGCTGGAAGGTGAAGTGAAGATGGATGTAAACTGGGGCCTTGAACCCGACGAAGTGGAAGCCGGTTTTATACTTACCTGTCAAAGTCATCCCACAACAGAAAGAGTAGTTGTTGATTTTGATGTGAAGTAGAATTTCAATAGGAAAACCAACAAGTATTTGGGTGTCATCCTGAGCTTGTCGAAGGATTGTCGAAGAGTGTCACCCTGAGCCTGTCGAAGGGTTATGGGAAAAGTAAAATGATGTATTTAAATCGCCGGCTTCGACCACCGCAATACTGCGGGGCAGGCATGCTCAGCCTGACATTAAAAAGATTGTTTGTTGATATTGATTGTCACCCCGCTGGATCAATAAATATTGGGAGCTTGTTGAAGAATGTCATCCTGAGCTTGCCGAAGGGTTGTCGAAGGGTTATGGGAAAAGTAAAATGATGTATTTAAATCGCCGGCTTCGACCACCGCAATACTGCGGGGCAGGCATGCTCAGCCTGACATTAAGAAAGCATGTTGGTCTTAAAATAAAAAAAACCCAGCGCTGATGCCGGGTCTTTTTGTTTTCACTTAAAGAATTGTTTAAAAAATCAATGTAGCAATTGAATGCGGCAAAGCCGTTAATTCGGCAGCCTGACCGTTGATCCATAAAAAATAAGGTGTTTTAATATCTCCCTGGTTCATAACAACAACAACTGTTTTTCCATCTTCATTGCGAAATGCAGTTGTCAGTAATTGGCTGCGGCTGGCAGATGCAATAACTCTTTTAGCGCCGGGTTTAATAAATTTTGAAAAATGCCCGATATAATAATATGAATTGGTGAAAATTAATTTACCGGTTTTTGTATCGCCATGCACAGGTGCAAAACAAAAATTCTGCACGTGATTTGGTCCGCCGGTTTCATCTAACAAAATATTCCAGTCTGTAAAACCTACCATGCCATTGTTAAAATCATTGATCATGCTGCGACCATATTCTTCACCTAAAACCCATGCATTGTAACGACTGGCATCAAAACTTTCCACCGTTCCTTCTGTAAAGAAAATATGCTTGTCGGGATAAGCTTCATGAACACGTTTAATGTTTTCATACATCGGTTGTCCGCCACTCCAGTCTTCATACCAATGGAAACCAATTCCCCAGATATATTTGGATGCTTCGGGATCATCAAAATAAGTTTGTGCACGCTGGTAGATCAAATCGCGGTTGTGATCCCAAACGATTATTTTTTTATCCTGTAAACCTTCCTTTGCCATGGTTGGTCCCAAATGATTTTTTAGAAAATCTCTTTCTTCTTCGGCGGTGTATAAACAACTTTCCCAACGCTGCGTAGCCATAGGTTCATTTTGAATACTGATGCCCCAAATTGGAATACCTTCTTTTTCATATTCTTTAATGAATTTGGTATAATACATCGCCCAGCTTTTATCAAATTGCGGCAATAATTTTCCACCCTGTTTCATGTTGTTATTATCCTTCATCCAGGCTGGCGGGCTCCAGGGACTGGCAAATAAATCAAGCTTACCACCGGCAGCTTCCTGTGCTTTTTTAATGAAAGGGATTTTGAATTTTTTATCAGGAGCGATATCAAATGTTTTGAGTGATGAATCGTTATCCGCAACATAGGTGTACATGCCACTGCTAAAATCGCAACTGTTGATATTGGTCCGGGCAACGGTATAACCAATCCCTTTTTCTTTATCAAAATGCGCTTCTAAAAATTGTTGCTGCGCTTCTGCGGGTAATTTATAAAATGTTTCAGCCGATGCATCCGTTAATGCCGCACCGATTCCAAAGAATGTTTGAAAAGTTTTAGTGGGATCCACAAAAACGGCAACCTGGTTTTCTTTGGGTTGCTCCATAGGTTTAAAACTCAAGGTATCGGTTAGGGTTAAACGTAGATCGCTGCTGTCTGCCGTTGTATAAACGATCACTTGTTTACCATCTGTTGTAAATGGAACAGGAGGAGGCGATGATAGCGTTCCTGTTTTTTGAGATTGGTCAGTACAACTGAATAAAAAAATGGCGGATGATAAAATGAATATTTTTTTCACAAAATTAATTTTTGAAGTTACCAGGAATAAGTACCCACACCACCAACCGGTAAATGGGTTGCTACTTTTTTGCCTTTGTATTGAATATTGAAAGAGGCTGCTGTATTTGCATCATTTAAAACAATGAGAACATTTTTGCCGGCCGGTGTTACAAAGGCAACACTGTGTAAACTGCCTGCATTGTTACTAGCTACCCTAACCGATCCGGCTGGTACAAACTTAGCTGCATGCGCAACGATGTAATAGGAGACGTTCCTTGTTACACTTGATCCGCTGATCGTTAATGCACCTTTACATTCTGTGCAACCACCGGGTGTATGCGGTCCAAAATTGAGATCATTAGCCAGGTTCCATTCCAGTGCAATGCGGCTCCAGTTACGCATGGTTCCAATGATCACATTTTTTATATGCCATTGCAGGTCACCATCAAAGGTGCCCTTGGAACCTGTCCACTGTTCCGTAAAATAAACATGCTTATCAGGATGCGCATTGTGAACGGTTGTCATGCCGCTAACATCACCTGCATACAAATGAAATGCAGATCCGTTTATATATTTTTTAGCTTCGGGATCATTTAAAATTGAAATAGGATAATCGGTGCGGTCAAGATTATGATCATAGATAATGATCTTGGTTGTAATCCCTGCTGCCTGGAAGGCAGGCCCCAGGCTGTTCTTGATAAAATTGCTTTGCTGTTCGGGCAGCATGAGCAGGCTTGGATTATTTCCAGGATGTAAAGGTTCGTTTTGTGGTGTAATAGCATCGATGTTTATACCCTGGACTTTCATTTGCTGAATATATTTTACAAAATATTGCGCATAAGCATCATGGTATTCCGGTTTTAAACTTCCACCAATCGAGCTTCCATTGTCTTTCATCCAAACCGGCGGGCTCCATGGTGAACCCATTATTTTTATGTTTGGGTTGATGGCTAAAATTTCTTTCAGTAATGGAATAACGCCTGTGCCGGATGCCATGTCCAGCTCCAGGCTAAAATTAGTTAGAGCAGGATCTGTTTGACCTGCAGGCATATCATTATAAGAATAAACACTGGCGCTCAGATCCGACGCGCCGATAGCTACACGCAAATAACTTATACCAATTGAATTTTCATTTTTACCAAACAACTCCTGAAGTAACGCAGATTTAGCGGATGCACTCATTGCATTGATCAATTGCGCACTGCCACTGGTTAATGTATAACCAAAACCATCTATGGTTTGAAATTTTTGGTCAGGATCTACAGTAATTGTTGGATATACATTTACGGGTGTACCAAATGCAAGAATATCAGTTTGCTTTTTTAATAATATGGATTGATCGGCTTTTGTTAACCAGAAATCCACTTCATTTTTAATAACTACCGGTGGAGTAATGGGTGGATTCGGTTCATCTCCACCATTTTTTTTAGAACAATTTGATTGTACCGTTAACAGCCATATCAAACTCAGTGATAAAATTTTAAAACTCATTATATAACTTTTTTTAAAAACGTAGATAGCAAATTATTTTATTGATAAACCCGAACATAATCAACTTCCATCGCTGCATTGTTAAATGCCGCATCTACCGGGCCTGGCCAGTTGCCACCCAAAGCAACATTCAGAATAATAAAAAATTCCTGGTTAAAGGGCAGTGTAGAACTGTTTGTAAATGTGTAAAACACCACATCATCCACAGAAAATTTAATATAACCCGGGGTCCATTCTGCGGCATATTTATGGAATGCTGTAGTAGCATTTGTTATTGTGGTTGATCCACCTGCACCATTGCCGCCTGAATGCCCGGGATAATGCAGGGTGCTGTGAATTTTATTTAATTCCCGGCCAAGGTGTTCCATAATATCTATTTCACCACTGGCTGGCCATCCAACAGAAGAAAAATTATTTCCCAGCATCCATATTGCGGGCCAGGTTCCTATGCCTGCAGGCAGTTTTGCCCTGACTTCAATTTTACCATATTTAAAAGAATACTTTCCCTTTGTCAGTAATCTTGCAGATGTAAATTCGCTGCCGCTAAAATTTTCTCTTTTGGCCATAATTTTTAAAGTACCATCGGATACAATTACATTTTCAGGCCTGTTGGTATAATACTGCAATTCATTATTTCCCCAGCCACCGGCACCCAGATCATATCCCCATTTTGCAGCATCTGGTGCGCCGGCAGTTTCAAATTCATCAGACCAAACCAGGGCCATTTGTTTTTGCACGTTAACGGTAATTGATTTTGAAATGGATTGATTTGTACTGTTTTTAGCAACAACCGTAACTGTGTAGGTAGCAGATGAGGTATATTTATGCGTTACCACGCCATTAGCAGAAACATGATTACTTCCATCGCCAAAATCAAAAAGATAAACTACTGCATTGGTTGCAGTTGCTGTAAAAGAAACATTGCCACTGTTATCTGTACTGATTACAGCATTGATATTGAGATTTGCAGGAGGACTTACCTCCGTGCCACCACCGGATGATTTTTTATCGCATGCAGTTGTGATAAAAATGAATGCTAATAAAAAGATTAAAACTGGTTTCATAATTTTTATTAATTAAAAAGCATTTTGATTTGTAAAAAATCACCGCGCTGTATGGAAATAGTTTTTATGATGATTAACCCCGGAAAATAAAAGGAGGAGATAAAGCCTCCTCCTTTTAAACTAATAAAAACACAATGTGAAAGATATACCTGAATTACTAGGGTTCATTACTGCGCCTTTAATTTAATGTACCAGGCATTGCCTGTTTCAGTTCCTCTAACTCTTAGATACATGGTTGTAGGAGTGATAGACAAAATCTCGTATTCTTTTTGAACAGCACCATAACCAATAAAGGTGGTGTTGCCTGCCAATTGTATGCTTGTACTGGTTGATGCAGAAGCAGCAACACCGCTGCTGGCTGGTACAAAACTAAAATTAGAAGTGCCACCACCATAAGGATAACAGCCTTCATCACCTGATGCTGGTATACCTGGTAATGTTGTTAATGCACCGGTTTTAGTGAATGCACCATCTGGTGTAATTGTTTGCAATGAGAAAGTATTGTTTGCATTTTTTGTAAAAACATAACTGGCAGAATAAAAACATGCACAGCAGGATGATTTTTCAAAAGGTCCACCAGCCCACCATTCTGGAGTAACTGAAGAAGCATTCCATGGACCCACACCAAAGTGTCCGGCTAAAGGTTCATCCACGATCCAGGTTTTAGTGCCGGTACCGACCAAATTAGAAACGATCTCCGGGTCAGGAATAAAATTACTTTTTACAGAGATGTCTTTTGTGATGGTTGATGAACTTCCTCCTTTACCATAAACTACCGCGGTGATCGTATAATCATTTACACCTTCCGTGGTATACTTATGTGTGATGGTTCCTGTTGGTAAAAAAACCAGGTCAACAGGAGTGTTTGCATCAAAATCAACTTTATAAGCAATCGCATTGTCAGCGGTAACGGTTATTTCTACATCGCCGGAGCCATCACCATTGGGATTAGCGGCATCCTGGCCTGCAATTACAGTATTTATCTGGAGATTGGTTGGTGGCGTTAAATCACCAAACGAATACTCCTTTTTCTCGCAGCTGATAAAAACAAGTATCAGCATTGCGATGGCTAAAAGAGGTTTAAATGTGTTATTCATTAGTTTCTGTTTTTAATTAGTTAGTCTGAAATTATCTACATAAATAGTTTCACCGGCACCATTAGCCGCATCATTAAAGCGCAATACCAGTTGAGTAAATCGTGCTGTTGCAGGAATGGCAGCATTGCTACTAAAATCAAAAGTTAATTCTTCCCATTCGCCGGTTTTAGTAATAGCTGTCTTTACCACTGCGCCCCATGGATTAGCATTATTACCTGCAACACCCACAGCCCATTCTAATTCAACATTCAATTTTTTGCCAACATTTGCAACGTCCGGATTATAAACCATCACTTTAATTTTTTTCCCTTGTGCAAAATTGATGGGAATATTTAAAGGGCTATATGTACCACTCCATGATGGTGCGCCAACAGGCTTAAAATATTTACCCA
>JAKFCI010000429.1:0-3401 GCA_036676725.1 Chitinophagaceae bacterium | reverse complement strand
AAAAACCTTTTGAATTATTTAAAATCTTGTACCCGGTCATAAAACTCTTCCTGCAATTGCAAGGTTTTGGTATCGGCCTTGATAGCTTTTAAAGCCTTGATTAACGACTTGATTGTAAATTCTGTAACCACTTCCCCCAATTCTCTTGAGGCTTTAGCGCCCTCACCTGCATAATGATTTGGGTAAGAACCATACCACCATATGCCGGTATACAAATCTGGTAGCGATAATCTTTTTAGATTCATGCCGGATTCCTTTGTTGCTCTATCCATTTTTACAAGGTCTGGACGCAGGTATAATAAAGTCGACGTTTCTCTTTCACCAGCATGCTGGTCCATCCCTGCATCTGATTTACGAATTTTTTTTACTTGTGCCGTGAACGCTGAATCCGGTGTGGGTTCAAAAAAATAAACAGCATAAGGCCTTCTCTTTTCCAATTGTGTTTGTACAAAATAGCGCAACATATTTGGGTTGCCACCATGCCCGTTAATAATTACAATTTTAGTAAAACCATTTCGTGCAATTTCGGCACAAGTAGCATCAAGCAACTCCAGCAAAAGTGGACTGGGTAATGAAAATGTTCCAGGCTGATGTTTGGCTTCATAAATCTGTCCATAAAAATAATCGGGGAAAACAACAGCATATTCTTTTTGCGTAGCCCGCGCAGCCCATTCCCGCACATGAATCAAATCGGAACCAAGAGGCGCATGCGGTCCGTGCTTCTCTAAAATTCCAATTGGCAGAATACAGGTTTTAGCAGAAGAATCCAGGGCTTTTGACCAATCGCTTGCAGTTAGTTCATCCCACCTTGCGGGCAGGCGTTGTGCATATGCATTTTGCACAATTAGCAACAACGAAATAATGAATAGATTTTTCATGGCCCTTTAGTTTTTAATTGAAACGAAAAACACCGGCTGTATTTTTATTTTTTAATACCGGCTCTCTTTCTTAATTCTTCTACCGGCATAAGATTGAATCGACCAACTTGTTCCTTTCCCTTGTAGGTTACCACTTTGAGCATCACTGCATCTTTTGGCGGAATTAAAGCGCCGGTATATTTTGGATAAAACCTGTCAGGGAATGAATTATCGAAACTGTAATAAATATCAAGTCCCTCTACTTCTGTACTCAGTTCCACTTTCGGTTGGTTATCCGGTGTTTTTGTAACCGTAAAAATTGGATCGTACACACTCGGTGCATATTTTATTTCCGCTTCATCCAACCGGTCAAAATGCTTTTCAACTTTACCAAAGAAATGTTTCCAGTCCTTCTTTTCTTTTGGGGACCAAACCGATTCGGCAATGGCCATACCCCGCGGCCATATCATGTATTGCGCCTGCCGCATATTATAAACTTGTTCTGTCCATAAATTACCTTGCCCGCCTTTTATATATTTGGCATCAACACTATCAGGCAGCGGCTCAAATTCGTACGCTTTGTTTAAGCGTAAAGAAGCATAAATGCGGGTTTCAATTATAGGATCGGCCTGCATATAATCCAGGTAAGCAAATGTTGTAGGACTCATTACTACTTCGTGACCCATTTTAGCGGCTTCAATACCACCCTTCATTCCGCGCCAGCTCATTACAGCGGCACTTGGTGCTAAACCACCTTCCATGATTTCATCCCAGCCCATAAATTTTTTTCCTTTCGAAAGCACAATTTTTTCCAACCTTTTTTCAAAATATCCCTGCACTTGCTCCATGGTTTTTAAACCTTCTTTTTTCATCAATGCTTTTACGGCATCGCTTTTTTCCCAATAATTATGCGGGGCCTCATCGCCACCTACATGTATGTATTCAAAAGGAAAAAGTTGCGCTACTTCTGTCATTACCTTATCTAAAAAAGTATACACTTTTTCGTTAGCAGGACACAGCGTGTTATCCACCAAAGCAATGGGTGGCGCACCTTTTGACCAGTCCATGATTTGCTCTCCCGAACGAACAACATATTTATCTGCACCCTTAGTGCAGGAAAGATCGGGGTAAGCTGCAATGGCAGCAAGGCTATGACCCGGCACGTCTATTTCCGGTAAAATATTTACAAATCTTTCCTTTGCATACTGCACCAGTTCGCGAATGTCTTCATGCGTGTAAAAACCGCCATAGTTGCGGGGTTCATTGGCTTCAGGTTTTGAAAAATTCCCGAAGTAACCTTCCTTTTTTACATTCCAGGCACCAACTTCTGTCAGCCTCGGCAAACTTTTAATTTGAATTCTCCAGCCTTCATCATCGGTTAAATGCAGGTGCAGGATATTATACTTATACCGCACCATATCATTAATAAAAGTTTTCACTTCGTCTTTTGTAAAAAAATGTCTTGAAACATCGAACATCAAACCTCTCCAGCCAAAACGCGGGTAGTCGGTAATTTCAACCACTGGCGCCTGCCATTTTATATTTGGCGCTACTTCTTTGCTTTCTATTTCTTTTGGAAATAATTGAAACAGCGTTTGAACGCCGTAAAATAATCCCGCAGGTTGATTGGCTTTTATCACTACTTCTTTAGGTGTAACTATTAACTGGTAACCTTCTTTACCTATTGTTGCATTAGCTTGTTTATTTAAAACCAGCCTGATGGAAGCCGTTGGAGAAGCATTGCTGACAACTACATTCCTGCCAGTTGGCGCAGACAATCGCTGCTTTAAAAAATTAGTAACCCATTGTACTTCGGGTTGTATGCCTGCATCGATGACTACATTGTTTGGCAAAACAAAAAAGCCTTCACCTTTTACAATAGAAACAGGTTCAGGAATGATTGCCAATGTACTGTCCAGGCTTTGCCCGAATGCTGAACAAAACAAAAAACTCCCGTAGATAAGGCTTACTATTTTTTTCATATTAAAAGTTAATTAATTATTCCCTGAGGAATTAAAAATGTTTTTTCCCCTAAATAGTTGCCTATATAAAACGATTGATATGTGCTGCCAACTCTATTTAGGTATAAATCTAAAAGATTTTAAAAACGCTCTATTTAAATTTCCTGTTCCTATTTTTTTAAAATGAAAGAAAATATCTTGCTTATTATTTATAGCATCGGTAGCAATTGGAATAGATGAAATGATCTTCTGTTTGTTTGCAGGAAAAGTTATTTTACCCTTGCCTATACTGCGTCCCTTTTCGTCGCCAATTAAAATTTCAATTGCATATTCCGTTGCTTCGCCACTTCCAAAACCAGTTAGCTCAATTGCTTTTATGCCGGTTACATCAATTGATTTTAATTGAATGCTGCCTTCTGTTTGTGGCATTAATAAATAACTGGTTCCAGCCGAATCCTTTTTTGCGAAACCAATACCCTCTTTCATTTTGCCAAGATCAAACAAGCTGCTGCGTAAATAAACAGCATTGGAACCCGATAAAGGCCTTGTGCTTCCACCACCTAAATCGGTATAAGAAGCAGTC
>JAKFCI010000428.1:0-3024 GCA_036676725.1 Chitinophagaceae bacterium | reverse complement strand
TCGTTAATGGGCCAAAGTTGTCAATACTCCAGCCAGAATCATTACTCATCCATTCAAAGGAAACATCATCCGAAACCCCTTTTTTGAAAATCAATTTTTCCAATACATGTCCGTTTTTTGTCATATCAGCTGCCTCTTTAGAAGTAAAAAAAATGTAAAAGCTTTTTTCACCCATTTGTATGAAATGGTTATTCTTTTGTAGTTTTTCAATGTTTGGAATTGTTTTAAGCTCCTTTTCATTTACTATATATGTCTGAAGCAGGTTTTTATTACTGTCAATGTTTTTACCGTTTACAAAACAAGTTCCATCCTTCATTTCCACAACTTGTCCTTCAGTTCCTATGAGCCTTGAGACATATGTTCCACCCTTTTTATTAGTAGCATAAATTGAATCTGAAAAGGGGCTGCTCTTAAAGGAAATAAAATCACCGTTTTTTGGTTGTTTCAGAGTAGATGTAAAAATAATTGAGCCATTGGCAATGGTTGGTTCATTTGATACAGTAGGTATAGTATAAATCTGCAAAACCCCTGTAACTCGTGCTAACATCAATACAACAAGAAAAACCCCAACAAAAATGATAAGAGCAATACGCCATTTTTTTTTCATCGCTCAAATTTTGCTAAAAATAAAACGCAAAATGGTTATACAACGGTTCATTTAAATAAAAGCATTCTTTATTTTACAAATGGCTGCCTCTTCCAATACGTTAAGCTTCGCCAGCACCATTCAAGCGGACCAAAGCGGAAAAACCGTAACCAGATATGGCTCCAGATAATTTGCAATAACCAGGTTGCAGCAACCACATAGTACATTTCAAAACGGCTGAGCTTGCCATACATACCAAAGCCAACCCCATAAAAGAACAATCCAACTAAAAGCGATTGCATCAGGTAATTGGTAAATGCCATTTGTCCAACAGGACGAAGCAAAGCGAAAAACCATTTGAACCAACCCGATTTATAGAGCAACATGATCAACCCAAAAATACCGATGGAACGAAAGGTTCTGGATATCTCATAAAATTCAAAGAGTACATTTTTTCTAAGATCCAGTTGATTGAATTTATAATCAATTAGTGGTTGTAACCTGAAATACGAAAGCACCAGGCCGATACCAAGACCGGCAATAAACATACCCCAATAGATTTTAGTGGAAGCTAATCCCGTTAATATACCCGACTTAAAAAAAGCCATTCCTAAAAACATAAAAATTAAAATATCCCAAATGCCGAAGTAGGTATAAACGAATTCTACTTCGAGGCTTCTTTCGCTTTGATATTCATAAAAGCCGCCATAGCTACCTCTCACAATGGCCAGGTTTTTTTCGGTCTTTTTCTTTTTCTCTTTCAGTGTCGATTTTTCTTTCATCTCCATAAACGGCCCCATATCTTCCTTTTGCTGATCTGTTAACTTCGTTACAGTTGTATCAATTTTTGCAATGGCTTCACCCCTGGCAATCTTTACCCTGCTTCTGTAAGCATTTACATTATCTCTTGTTGTTTGCAGCAAAAGACAAATAACTGCTGCAATAATCAGCGCCTTTGGAGTCATTCGTCGAAATGCAAATGCAATCATGCCTATACATGCATAATGAAACAGAATATCCCAAAACCATAACAGCACAAAGGCATTAAACAATCCGAAGACGAGCAACCACAATTGACGACGGAAGAAATAATCGGCTGGCCAAATTCCTTCGCTCTTTTTCTCCTGCCTGCTGATAAATAAGATAATACCGGCGCCAAATAACATCGAGAATAAAGCACGTTGGCTCCCTTCCATAAACCAATCGATAAAATACCATGCTTTAAAGTTGATGGTTCCCCATTCGTTCAACACCGAGGGGTCGTGGTAAACAGGGTCGGGCAATGCAAAACCCGGAATGTTCATTAATAAAATGCCGAGGATGGCGATACCCCGTAACGAGTCGAGTAAAACAATGCGTTCTTCCTGCGACACAGGCGCAGCCAGTTGAGTGCTCATGCTGATTGGTTTTGGTTGTGAAAAATGGGAAGGCTTTCGCAGGGAAAGAAAATGATTGTAGAAGATACTCTTTTTAGGAAATTTTTTTGCTGGTTTTGGGAAAGTATTATTACATTTGAGTAGTTGCATAAACAACTATATGCCAAACAACCAATTTAAAAAAGGCGAGTTATACAGCTTCATGACGGGCAAAGCCAGCACGGCTATAGCACGGCGTTTGCAGAAGAATATGAAGCAGGGCGGTATTGAAATTACTGTTGAACAATGGAGCGTTCTTTATCATTTATGGAAGAACGATGGTTTGAGTCAGCAGGATTTGTGCAATGCAACATTTCGTGATAAACCCAGCATTACACGTCTTGTTGATAATCTGGAAAAGTTGAAACTTGTAAAACGTGTGGCGAGTAAAAACGATCGCCGTATTAACCAGGTTTTTTTAACTGATCAGGGTCGCAAGCTGGAAGAAGAAACCATGAGCATAGCCAACAACACCTTGAACGAAGCATTGATTGGAGTACCTGCAGACAGGGTTGACATTTGTAAAGAAGTGTTACAGATTGTGTATGATAATTTGAAGTAACCCCTCCGCCCCCTAAAGGGGGAACTGCAAAGCACAGCCCTTGCTATTCAAAGACGTTAATTATAATAACACAGATTGAAATGTGATGATGAGAATACAAATGCTGATGTGGTAGTGATAATGATAAAAAAAGAGATGCAGCTCTACCACTCCTTCTCTTTTGGAGAAGGAGATGGAGGATGAGGCTTGATTTTCTAAACTTTTAAAACATAAATATATGAGCACCGCAACGATTGCAACTAAACTGAAAGGTGGCGAGTGGCTGATTAAAACAAGCACTCCACAGGATACATTTACGCCTGAAAACTTTAATGAGGAACAAGTGATGGTGAAAGAAATGTGTGCAACATTTCTTGATACTGAGGTATTGCCGGTTGTAGCACGACTCGATAAAATGGAAGAAGGGTTGATGCCGGCACTGATGGATAAAGCAGGTGAACAAGGTTTACTTGGTACCTCTG
>JAKFCI010000427.1:0-8360 GCA_036676725.1 Chitinophagaceae bacterium | reverse complement strand
GCGTGGAAGCAGCTAACGGTATGGAATACCCGATGATCTGCTTTAACTATGGTAGAACAGAAAAAGATGGTACCTATAGCGAATCTTCCAAGTATGGTATGTTGGGTGTAATCATTCACGAAGTGGGACATAACTTCTTCCCGATGATCATTAACAGCGATGAGCGCCAATGGAGCTGGATGGACGAAGGTTTGAACACATTTGTTGAATACCTGACAGAAGAATTATACGACAATAAATTCCCTTCTCGTCGTGGGCCAGCCTGGACGATTACAGATTATATGAAGTTGGATAAAAACCAGCTTGAACCAATTATGACCAATAGCGAAAACATTATTGGCTTTGGTCCAAACGCTTATTCTAAACCGGCTACAGGTTTAAACATTCTACGCGAAACAATTATGGGTCGCGAATTATTTGACTATGCATTTAAAGAATATGCACGTCGTTGGGCATTCAAACATCCAACTCCTGCCGATCTTTTCCGTACAATGGAAGATGCAAGTGCCGAAGATCTTGACTGGTTTTGGAGAGGTTGGTTTTACAGCACCGACGCCACAGACATTTCATTGGATAGTGTAAAGTATGCAAAGGCCGATGTTAATGCAGTATCACCTCGTTTCCGCGATACAACTGTAATGACAGGTTTAGCTAAACCCCAGGTTAATCCTTTTGAAGACGTTTCTAAAATAAGAAACAGGGAAGACAAAAAGATCCAGTTCCTTACAGATAAGGATACAAGTCTTCGCGATTTTTATTGGAGATATGCCCGCGGAATCGAACCTTATGATTCAGCAAAATATTCAGTAGTTATACCTGCTTCCTCCGAACCATTAGATGAAGCGGCGAAACAAAAATTAAACAACAAGCATTTTTACGAGTTGAACTTTAGCAATAAAGGTGGTCTTGTAATGCCGATCATTATTGAGTGGACATATAAAGATGGCACAAAAGAAATCGATCGCATTCCTGCACAAGTTTGGCGCTTAAATGAAAGCAAGGTTTCTAAATTCTTTATGAAAGACAAAGAAGTAGCATCTATTAAATTAGATCCTATGAGAGAAACGGCCGACATTAATGAAACCAACAATTCATGGGGCAGTACTACGGCAGAACCAAGCCGCTTCAGTGTTTTTAAACAAAAACAAGGAGCTGCACGCGGACAATCTGTAGGTGCAAACCCAATGCAGAAAGCCAGCGAGAAAAAAGGATTTTAATCTTATTTCAAAACATATTTTAAAACCACTCTTTCAACGGAGTGGTTTTTTTATGTAACCGGCTTTTGTTTTTCTATTTAGCTGTTGTTGCGTCGCACACTTCAACATTTATAAATGGAGGAACAATCTTAAACCAAAACATTATTCAATATTAATTTAAGCACATGCTTCCAAATTATATAACCTCCTATCTTTAACACATGAAGAATATCCTTTTCATTTTTTGTTTATTATTTATACAAAATGTTTTTGCAGGCACCGTTGATACGGTTTCTATCTATAGCAATAGCATGAACAGGAATATAAATACTGTTGTAATAAAACCTGATTCGTACAAGAAAAAAAAGAATACCTATCCCACAGTTTATTTATTGCATGGTCATGGTGGTAGTTTTAATAACTGGGTAACCCGTGTGCCCGATTTAAAAAAATATGCCGATAAATATCAATTAATTATTGTTTGCCCTGATGGTGCATTTAACAGCTGGTACTTTGACAGCCCTGTTGATAATTCAAAAACCTATGAAACCTTTGTTGCAAAGGAAGTTCCTGATTTTGTTGAAAAAAATTACCGCACAATTAAAGACAGAAAAGCCAGGGCAATCACAGGTCTTAGCATGGGCGGTCATGGCGGATTGTTTTTAGGCTTCCGGCATGCCGGCTTTTTTGGCGCTTGCGGCAGCATGAGTGGCGCATTGGTCATTGAATATATTTCTGACCCTCGTTATGGTGTTGATAAACTTTTAGGTGATACAGCAAACAAACAATTGTACCGCGATTATTCTATAATGAACCAAATGGAAAAATATCCAAAGGATTCAATTGCTGTTATTATGGATTGTGGCACCGAAGATTTTATTATTCAAATGAGCCGCATGGCACACCAAAAAATGCTTTCATTAAAAATTCCGCACGATTATATAGAACGACCAGGGAAGCATGACTGGGATTATTGGAGAAACGCAGTTGAGTATCAACTGTTATATTTTAAAAACTTTTTTGAAAAGAAATAACTATATAACTATTGCAAAAAAATTAAGTTCAATTAAAAAAGCCCCAATTGGGGGCTTTTTTATTTTTAGTTTAGTATTATTATCCACCAGTATTACCGTCACGTACTTTAATCTTTTTCTTACCGGCATTTTTCTTTTCGTAATCTAAAATTGCTTGCGGTTTTTTAGGTGGAACCTTTTTAATTTCTTTTGTTGCTGTAGCATCATCGGCGCCAGTGCTCACATCGATTGGTGCCATACCATCATCTTCACCTTCAACTTTTGGCCTGTCCATAACCCATTGTTGCGTTTCTTCCACCGTACCTGTCATTGGATTATAAAACTTCCATGTACCATGTTTTACGGTGAGGCTTTCAACCTTAACGACTCTCTTTCCTAATACTATTGAGGGGTCGTTTACATCGTAAACATTTACGGTGTCGTAAGGGTTCTTTGGATCAATTGCCCTCCAAGATTCTTCTCTTACTAATTGTCCTACATGATTAAAATAAGTATTGCGCCCATCTCTTTGTCCCCAACGGTAATTTTCCATAGCCAGCAGGTCTCCTTCTAAAGTGTACATGCGCCAGGTACCATCTTTTTTATCATCACGATATAAACCTTCTTCTTCATATCCTCTTTCACCTCTTACACTTTCAACTTTTACCACCCATGGTCCTTGCTTTTGGCCTTTCATGTCTACACGGTTTAGTGTATCGCCTTTAACGCTGATGATATAATTTTTCCATTGACCATAACTATTGGCAGAAACAAAAAGAAGAAGTACAAATAAGTATCGCATAGTTTAGTAAGTTTGAAAGCAAAGAAATAATTAGAAACATTTCAACATCACAAAAACCGTTTAATTAATACAATGATGCTAAAAGCTACACGCTACAAAAGCTGCCTAAAGTTACAACAGTACAAGAGTGCGACGCAACGGAAGTGCAAAAGAATATCTAAAGTTGGGTACATAAAACTGTTAATGATCGTAATTGTTGCAGCTTTTTCTACGAATGATGGTAATGCGCAGGTAAAACCGACCCCTGCTGCTGAAAGACTAAAAGGATTACAAAAAAGACAGGAACTTGAAAAGCGTTCAACCATTAACGGTGTAAAATTCCGCAACATTGGACCAACGGTTATGAGTGGCCGCGTTGATGATGTTGAAGCAAACCCTGATGATCCAACCGAATTTTATGTAGCCTATGCATCTGGTGGTTTGTGGCATACAACAAATAATGGTCAATCATTTACTCCCATTTTTGATAGCGCTGATGTACTAACAATTGGTGACATTGCTGTGGACTGGAAATCAAAAACCATTTGGATAGGAACTGGCGAAGTAAACAGTAGCCGATCTTCTTATGCGGGAATCGGAGTTTATAAAAGCAACAATGCAGGAAAAACCTGGCAATATATGGGGCTCCCTGAATCGCACCATATTGGAAAAATTCAATTGCACCCGACAGACCCGAACACTGCATGGGTAGCAGTTTTAGGACATCTATATTCTCCAAACAAAGAACGTGGTGTATTTAAAACTACGGATGGTGGCGCCACATGGAAACACACTTTAGCTATTGATGATAATACTGGCGTAGTGGATATGGATATAAATATGCAAAACCCAAACGAACTTTTTGCAGCTGCCTGGTACAGAACAAGAAGTGCATGGAATTTTGAAGAAGCAGGTAAAACTAGCGGCATCTACAAAAGTGTTGATGGCGGTAATACATGGTCACTTGTTTCCAAGGAAGGTTCCGGATTACCAACCGGCGATCATGTAGGAAGAATTGGATTAGCTGTTTACCCGAAAGATGGAAAAATTGTTTATGCAATTGTTGATAATCAAAAAGCAAAGCCTGATACGGCAAAAAAAGATTCGCTGACTTATGCTTTAGATGATTTGAAAAATTTGTCAATTCAACAGTTTGCACAATTAAATGAAAGAAGGCTGGATACATTGTTAAAACGTAATCGTTTATCACAAAAATATACAGCCAAGCAAGTGCAGGAATTAGTAGCATCCAATAAATTAAAACCAACATCTCTTTACGATTACTTATATGTAAACACAGGTTTTGAGGGCACTCCTATTGGTGCAGAAGTTTACAGGAGCGATAATGGCGGACAAAGCTGGCGTAAAACAAACGAAAAAGAAATTCCAATCTTCTTTACATATGGATATTATTTCGCGAAGATCTATGTGTCGCCATACAATCCTGACAAGGTTTTTGCGCTTGGTTTTTCTTCGCAGGTTTCTACGGATGGTGGCAAAACCTGGAAGAATATGGACAAACCTAATGTACATGCAGATCATCATGCATTGTGGGTGAATCCGAAAAGAGATTCGCACCTGATAAATGGAAATGATGGAGGAATCAATATTACCTACGATGATGGAGATCATTGGTTTAAAGCAAACACACCACCGTTGGGTCAATTTTATGCAATAACGCTTGATAATGCAAAACCATACAATGTGTACGGAGGCTTACAGGACAATGGTGTTTGGTATGTACCATCAGCGCCATCACGTAATTCATTTGGTGGTTCTGGTCTTGGACAATCAGATGAAACGCAAAAGAATTTAGGCGGAGGCGATGGCATGCAGGTGCAAATAGACCCACGTGATAATGCTACCGTTTATTATGGATCGCAATTTGGAAATTACCAACGAACCAACCGTTTTACAAGAGAGGGAAACAGGCGAATAACGCCAAGACATGAACTGGGAGAAAAGCCACTGCGTTTTAACTGGCAGTCACCTATCCTATTAAGCAAACACAATCCTGATATTCTTTATTTCGGTTCTAACAAATTGTACCGTTCATTTAACCAGGGTGACACGATGATTGCGCTGACAAATGATATTACAAAAGGTGGAAAGCCAGGCGATGTACCTTATGGAACCATTACTACTATTTCTGAATCGCCAATACGTTTTGGTTTATTATATACAGGTACCGATGATGGCAATATTCATATTTCGAAAGATGCTGGTTATAGCTGGAGCCTTTTAAATAATAAACCACAAAAAGCATCCGATGCTGCTTTATCATCAGGCTTGTGGGTTAGTCGTGTATTGGCATCAAATTTTAAAGAAAGCCGCGTATATGTCACTTTAAATGGCTATCGTGCCGATGATTTTACACCTTATTTGTATGTTAGCGAAGATCATGGCACAACCTGGAAAGCATTAGGAAAAGACTTACCTGCGGAACCCATTAACGTGGTAAGAGAAGATCCTAAAAATGAAAATATTATTTACGTTGGTACTGATGGTGGTTTATATGTAAGCTTCAATAAAGGGGCTTCGTTCATGATGTGGAATGCCGGCTTACCCCGTTCAGTACCTGTACATGATATTGCGATACATGAAAGAGAAAATGAAATTGTTTTAGGAACACATGGCAGAAGTTTGTATGTAGCAAAATTGGATGAAGTACATCAAGCGGCAAACAAAAAATAAAACCTGGTTGGTTAATTATTAAATTTTTCATTACCGTTTTAAAATGGCTTTGCCTGGTTAATGTCAGGCAAAGCCATTTTTTTATTGGGGAACTATGGCTTTTTATGGGTTCTTTCTTCAATAGTTACGTTCGGCGCTGGCATTCTTGTGCCATGCTATAGAAAGATTGTGCAGGTAATTAAGTTTCACTAAATTTTTGAAAACCTTTACCTAGCATGCATTAAGAGGACTTTTTACCAATCATTTCTCAGTTATATACCTATTTTACGAATGCAATACTTTTTAACGGTTTGCCGCTCAATTCCATAATAAGAAAATAATTCCCTTTCACTAATTCAGAAGTGTTTATAGAGTAGGAGTTAATCACAGATGGATTCTCGACGGAAGTTGAATATATACTAAGAAGCTGACCGCTTACATTGAAAACTTTGAACAAAAGCCTGCCTTTTTGAGGAACTGTATATAAAATTTTCATATAGGTTGTTACAGGATTTGGTAAAACTTTTATACTGGTTGTAGAAACAGAAGGGTCAGAAATTAAGTTAAGAGTGACTGCATCATTTATTATACTACCAGATGTGGTTACAGGCACAAATTGGTAGGCACCTACATGAAATTTGGTTTTACCTGAAAGTGAATTACCCCAGAAATCCCTGCTACCTATGTTTGTTCCAAACAAAGTTTTAAGATTTAGTCCTGTATTGTAAAGCGCAGAAGTAGATTTTATTTTGTAAGATTTTAGGGTAGTAAGTTTAGTGGCATCATTAAAAGTTTTGCCTCTTGTGGTGTCAGAATACTGTGGATCAACCTGGAAACCGCTTGCTATTCCATTCACTTTTTCTTGTGTTGTAGCCGTGCGCCATGCTGCAAGTGAAGTATAAGTTGTGGCACCCCATTTTATTTTAAAAGAACCGCCTGTACTCCAATAATTGTTGCCCTGAAAGGTGCACCCTGATGTATAAATTAAATTTAAAACCTCCACTCCTCCAGTAGTTTGGAAAATATTATTTCTTACAGTAACTCCCGTGATAAAACTGCTTTTAAGATAAAACCCTTTTGGTGAATATCCTGGAGCGGGTTTGAGAAAGATTATGTTATTATAGATATGTACATTTTTTATTCCACCATTTGAACCCGCTGACCAAAGCTGAATAGCACCATAGTTTTGTTTTCTACAATCATTTTCACTTATATTATATCTGATGGTATTATTAGTGGTTGCAGAGCCACCCTTGTTCTGGGCAATCACAAATCCAACTCCATAATTGTCATGTGAATAATTATACTGCATTATCGAATTGGTACATCCGCCATCCAGGTCAAAGCCACCCCCATCTTTTGCTGTGCCGGATTTGTTATGATGAGATTCATTATACTGCATGATAACATAATTGGATTCGTACGCCCAAATGCCGTTAGGTCCGCCATCAATAGTGTTTTTATGCAATATGCCGTTCTCATAAGCAGTGCAATATTCTATAACTGCAGTATCTACATTGCCCAACACAATACCATTGCCACTGTTCCCCGATGTTTTTTCCGGTAGTCCGGGATTATTGTATACTATATTTCTACCGATATAAACTTTTTTGTGAACGTAAGGTTTCTCAGCATACATTGATATACCCGCTATACCATTATCATGGCTATAGCAATTTTTAACCGTCACATCACGGTAACCGGTGCGGTATTTCCAGCTACCTATAGATATTCCGTATTGTTGATAACCGAAGACCTCGGTACTATCAATGAAAATATATTTTAAAAGAGCAAATGAATCTTTATCAGTGTAAAAAATAATTCCTGATTTTTTATTTGTCGAAATGCCAGAACCTTTAAAAATTAGATTTTTAAGCTTAAAGCCACCTGCATTCTCTACGTAAATACCATAACTACTATCGCTGTAAATTGTTGCTCTACCTGTACCATATGATCCTATAACAATTGGCTTAGTTGGTGTGCCGGCATCGGCCGAAGTAAAATATAAACTGCCATTAAATGTCATGCCTCCTAAAAACAATATAGTGTCTCCATTAAAGTTTTTTAAGTTTACTGCGCTTATTGTTTGCCAGGGTTTTAGTGGGGAGTTACCAGTATTGGAATTATTACCTGTCGGGCTAATATAATACGTTATTGCAATTGATAATTTCGATACAAGAAGTAAAAACAATGTTACAACAAATCTTACTTTCATACATATATTTTTAAGCGTTTTTAATTGGCGCTATAGAATATTGGCAGTACGAATTAATATTTACCTAACAAAGCGTATGGAAAACTTATTGAGCAGAAGAATTTCTAAAACAGTAACGTTAAAGATTTTTTACATATCAAATATACAACTTCAAAGTAATTAAGAAAGTGAACAGTATTTGAATAATTTAAATGCGAATACGAGTAACTAGAAAGCCTCGCAACATTCTAGGATAGCATTACTCAAATTTTATAATAACCTCCGCACAGTGGAATGTACCATAATGAAACAGATGATCAGACACAGTTCCCAGTATAATTCTAAAGCAGAGCTATTTTTTTAAAGCCGTGCATTGCCGATCTTTACTTAGATGCAAAATCAAGTAAGGGAAATAAAATATTTTTTTTATAGCCAGGCCTTTGCAGATGGCATGCGCACCACTTTCGCTGTTTTATTGCCCGCCTTGATCGCTTCCTATTTAA
>JAKFCI010000426.1:0-2827 GCA_036676725.1 Chitinophagaceae bacterium | reverse complement strand
GATTGCACACACCAACAGTTGGTAGTTACAAACGTTTGCAATTACTCCTTAAAAAATTAAGGTTTCTACAATAAAGAAATACCCTAAATTTATTTTTTTTCTTCAACCAACCTAAACTTAAACGATTGTAGAATGAATCCCATCAACCGTAATCAACTATTTATTGCCAGCCGTATTGCATTAATTGTAACAGCCATAACTTTTGCTTACCGTGCAGCCCTGGAGGGTACCTGGGAGAAAGAATTTCATCTGACTAAAGAACAAATTGGCTGGATATTTAGTCCAGCATTCTGGGGCTTTACATTAGCTATGATTTTTGGTGGTCCTCTTTGCGATATAATAGGGATGAAAAAATTAGTTGGCTTGGCTTTTATAGGTCATGTTGCGGGAATTGTTATCTACCTGGTTGCAAAAGATGCTACCATGTTATTTATTGGCACAGTTTGTATTGGCGTAGGAAATGGAATGGTAGAAGCAGCTTGTAATCCTCTTGTTGTTTCCCTCTATCCGGATAATAAAACAACTATGCTGAATAAATTTCATGTGTGGTTCCCCGGAGGAATTGTAATTGGAGGATTGATTTCATATCTATTTTTAGAACAAATGCATTTAGATTGGAGAATCATGGTTGCTTTGTTAATATTACCTGCAATTCTTTATGGCGTCATGTTCTGGAAACTTGAGTTTCCAAAAACAGAAAGAGTTGCAAAAGGAGTCAGCACAGGTGAAATGTTTAAAAGCTGTCTTAATCCGTTATATCTCATCATGATTATTTGCATGTTTATGACCGCTGCCACAGAATTAGGTACAGGAACATGGATTGGTGCTTTATTAAGTGGAGCAGGAGTTTCCGGAATATTAATATTGGTATTTATTAATGGTATCATGGCTATCGGTCGGTCGTTCGCAGGACCTATTGTACATAAACTGAATCCTAATGGCATGTTGATCTTCTCTGCTTTGTTTGCAGCCATTGGATTATATCTTTTGAGTATTTCAAGTGGATTTGCCGCAGTAGGTGCAGCAGCAGTCTTTGCTGTTGGTATTTGCTTTTTCTGGCCAACAATGCTTGGCTTTGTATCGGAGTATCTTCCAAAAACAGGAGCGTTGGGTCTGTCATTAATGGGCGGAGCAGGAATGTTTTCTGTTTCGTTGGTATTACCTGTAATGGGCAAATGGTTTGATGAAGCAAAGGCGGCGGCTGTTAGCTCCGGAACGGATGTTGCAAAAGCTGAAGCTGTGGCCGGGAGTGATACTCTTTTAAAAGTTGCCATAATGCCCGCTATACTTTTTGCAATATTTACAATTATCTATTTCATACGAAAAAGCAAATCGGTTAAATCCTGATTGTTGCATTTGATGGCCTATGCATCTACATGCGTGGCAAAAGCAAACAAAGTTAACCAACTGCATAAACCTATTATTCAAATAAGGTATTAATCACTAATAATGGTTAGTACAATAGCATCAATATTCATTAACATTTCAAACGATTGCAGCACCCGCTTTAAAAAAATTAGGTTCTCACAAAGCAGAAATACCCTAAATTTAAAACCTCATATTAAGCTGTGGTTGAGCCAGCATTCAGCCATTGTATTTTTTGAACTTTAACCAACCACTAAAATCGATTGCGCATGTCTTCTACTACCCGTGTACAACTTTCAGTAATGATGTTTCTCGAGTTCTTTATCTGGGGTGGATGGTTTGTAACATTAGGTACTTTTTTAAATAACAACTTATCTGCATCAGGAGCTGAATCGGGACAGGTTTTCTCTACGCAATCATGGGGTGCTATTATTGCTCCGTTTATCATTGGGTTAATTGCCGATCGTTTTGTGAATGCAGAAAAGATCCTCGGTGTGTTACATATTTTGGGTGCTTTGTTAATGTACCAGATGTACAGTGCCGATAACATTGCAGTATTCTATCCTTATGTATTAATTTATATGATCTGCTATATGCCTACGCTGGCATTGGTAAACTCTGTTTCTTTTAACCAAATGAAAAATCCGGAGAAAGAGTTTTCTATTATTCGTGTGTTTGGTACACTTGGCTGGATCGTAGCAGGTTTGCTGATCAGTTATTCATTTCATTGGGATTCTGCAGAAGCAACAAAAGAAGGTTTATTAAAAAATACATTCCTGCTTTCAGGTGCAGCATCGTTCGTGTTAGGCTTGTTCAGTTTTACATTACCTAAAACACCACCAAAAGGAAAAGGCACAAAAGTAACGGTGAGCGATATCCTTGGTTTGGATGCGTTAAAACTTCTGAAGGATAAAAATTTTCTCATCTTCTTTGTATCATCTATTCTCATTTGTATCCCTCTTGCATTCTACTATCAGAATACCAATTCATTCCTTTCAAATATCGGTGTATCGAACCCAACGGGTAAAATGACGATCGGCCAGGTATCGGAAGTTTTGTTCTTATTGTTATTACCTGTCTTTTTTAACCGCTTTGGGTTTAAAAAGACAATCCTGGTTGGTATGCTGGCCTGGGCTTTGCGCTATATATTGTTCGCATACGGCAATGCAGGAGATTTAACCTTTATGCTGTTGATCGGGATTGCGCTGCATGGTATTTGTTACGATTTCTTCTTTGTATCGGGTCAGATCTATACCGATTCAAAAGCAGGCGAACAACACAAGAGTGCAGCACAGGGATTAATTACACTTGCTACTTATGGTGTGGGTATGCTTATTGGTTTTGCTGTAGCAGGTAAGATCACCGACAGTTATAAATTGGCAGATGGCACAATGGATTATAAAATGATCTGGTTAATTCCATCAGGTATTGCGTTTGCAGTATTCCTGATTTTTGCGCTGCT
>JAKFCI010000425.1:0-1747 GCA_036676725.1 Chitinophagaceae bacterium | reverse complement strand
TTGCGGTTAACCTGCCCAAACTGGAATCCCACGTAAACACATGGTCATTCCCGCCGTGGTATTGAACACGGTATCTTGTTTCTGCATTAAATTTAAAGGGCACTGCTTTTATCATGTATGGTACGCCGCCTACTACTAGTTCAAATGATTGTTCTTGCATAAAACATGTTTTTAAATTCCAAAAAATACGAACGCTTACTCTTTACTACATCTTTAAAGTTCATCCTTTTTATTTGGGTGTAATTGAATCACAAGTTCTTTGAGTGCCGCCAACTTTTTGCCCATAAGTTCCAATGCTTTTGCATCAGTTAGTTTTCCTGCTTCATCAAATTTTGTTTTAGCCGAAGCGACCATTACTTCCGGTTTCAATGCTGCCCGCATATCTAAAAATTGAAAGATAGCATGAAAGGATAATTGCATGCGAGATGTACCCCACATACCTGGTGTTGCACCCATCACTGCGACTGGTTTGTGCAATAGAGGTGAATCTTCGCCTCGTGAAGCCCAGTCAATCGCATTTTTTAAAACGCCGGGGACTGAATAATTATATTCCGGCGATACAAAAAGAATTGCATCTGCTGATGCCAGTTTTTCTCTAAATCTATTTACTTCATCGGGACGTGTTTGGGCAATCGGCAGGTCCAGGTCACCATTATAAAGCGGAATGCCTGCAATGGAAATAATTTCCATGGCAACGTTTTCAGGTAAAACCTGCATTGCATTATTTAAAAGCATCGTATTGTAAGAGCCTTTACGTAAACTACCTGAAATGCCAACAAAGCGTATGGTTGAAATCATTTTTTGCCTGGAATTATAGAATGACTGCAAAACCTATTCCATGCATAATATTTTTAACCTGATTGCGAAATTCGCATGATCCACGCGTTAAATTTGAACATGGAAAAAAAGAAACTTGTTGTATTAACAGGTGCAGGAATTAGTGCAGAGAGTGGTTTAAAAACTTTTAGAGATGCCGATGGGTTATGGGAAGGATATGACATTAATGAAGTAGCAACCGCCACCGCGTGGCGCAACAACCCGCAACTGGTTTTGGAATTTTATAATATGCGAAGGCAGAATGTTCGCGAAGCAGAACCAAACAGGGCACATATTGCTTTGGCGGAATTAGAAAAAGACTTCGATGTACAGGTCATTACCCAAAACATTGATGACCTGCACGAAAGAGGAGGATCTACAAATGTGCTGCATTTACATGGCGAGATTTTAAAAATGCGCAGTGAAAAAAATGATCAATTGATCTATGAAATTAATAGTGACATTAGCCTTGGCGACAAAGCAGAAGATGGAGCGCAACTTCGGCCGCATATTGTTTGGTTTGAAGAGCCGGTACCGATGATCGAAATGGCAATCAGGGATGTGAAAAAAGCCGACATTTTTGTTGTTGTCGGAACTTCGTTAGCAGTGTATCCAGCAGCTGGATTGATCAACTTTGCCCCGTGGGAAATACCAAAATATATAATAGATAAAAAAGTTCCGGCTACATCAGCGCTTTATAATTTAACGGCAATTGAAAAATCAGCTACAGAAGGAGTGGAGGAGTTGAAGCGGTATTTGTTTTCTTAATTTTTTTTACTGCAGTTTTTTAAAGGTTTACAAAACAGAAGTGTCCTTTTCTTCAAACGAAATTCCATTTTTAGCTAATTCAACTAAAACGGGATTATAAATTTCTTTGTGAATTGGAATATGCAAACCTTTCATGCTAATGGTTTCGTTAAGTATCAATTTT
>JAKFCI010000424.1:0-2779 GCA_036676725.1 Chitinophagaceae bacterium | reverse complement strand
GGGCTTTTTAATGGTAAGCTTGTGCATCATGTCTTTGCCATCTTCAGCTTCCCATATTAATTTGAGGTGAGGTCTGCCGCCGAGAGCCATTTTAATACCATCACGAAAGATTTTATGATCGTCGGCTATGGCGAACTTAATGTTAGAATCAACAGACATGGGATATTGTGGTTTTTGAGGTTATTTGCAAGATACAGTTCCTAAATGAAAAAACAAAATGAGAGGTGGGGGATTTTATTGAAAGGAAGAGTAACATTACGAGGTGATTCAACGGCTCCAAAGTATGGGGATGTAAGTAATTCTATTTATCAGGTAATAGCTATTCCTTATGTCTAAACCCCTTACTATTTGAAAGAAACATGTAACAAAACCGGAATGTTACGAAACTAAATCTGCCCAATACCTGCTGTATAAATTGTTGGTCAGTAACAAATTTTGGTGGTCACCTTGCGATGTAATAACCCCGTTTTCTAATATATATATCCTGTCGCAAAAATACTTTAATACATGTAACCTGTGGGTAATAAAGATGACAGCCATGTCTTTCTTGATTTTCTCGAGAAGGTGCAGCACAAATTGCTCACTTTCTCTATCCATTGCAGCTGTTGCTTCATCCAAAATCAGTAATTGAGGCCTGTGGTACAGAGCCCTCGCCAGCGCAATCATTTGTTTTTGACCACCCGATAGGTTAATACCTTCTTCCCCTACAAGTGTCATATATGACTGTGGAA
This sequence comes from Chitinophagaceae bacterium, assembly GCA_036676725.1. GTDB lineage: Bacteria > Bacteroidota > Bacteroidia > Chitinophagales > Chitinophagaceae > Flavisolibacter. The sequence goes on along the minus strand of JAKFCI010000424.1, from coordinate 2,048 downwards.
ATGCTTGAAAGAAGGAAATAAAGCCGTAAGCTGTAAGAAAATCAACAACTTTCTGGCTGTTTTGTCGAGAATCCTCAAATGCGATGTTTTCAAGAATGGTGGAATTGAAAATATGTATTTGCTGCGGTACAGTGGCGATGATTCTTCTCCAGCTTTCGGTGGAGATGTTGTGTAGCTCAACACATCCATTTACGAAAATGTGACCATCCTCATACATATAGTTTTTTAGCAGCAATTGAGTGATCGTGCTTTTGCCACATCCGTTTTCACCCATCAAAGCGATAATTTCTCCTTTACTTACTTCAAAGTTAATGTCATTTAACAGCCTGCTTTTTCCTGCAAAGCGAAAAGAAATATGCTCGCTACAGATGCTTTGAAACGTCTCAAGTTTTTGTTCGCCACTATCCGTAGATGTAATACTTGCAAATTCATACATGCGCTCAAAAGCAATTTTTGCTTCATTAAACGAAATGGAGAATAATGCTAAATTGGCCACACTTGGCAACAGGGAACCAAACATGCCCATCACAGCCATTAATTCTCCTGCCTTTAGTTCATTCAAAAAAACTTTGCTGCTTAAATACAGAAGGAGGCTACAAAGAATGAATGCAGCGAAAGCATTAATAGTAAAAGAAAGCCTTATTTGAATTTTACCAAGATTAAAAATAGTGCCCTGATAATTTTGGTAGAGCAGCTTGTTATTGGATGTGAATAAAATTTCCTTGTTATGATTTTTTATGGTTTCAATTCCCTGCAGGGTTGAGATATAGTTCGCTTCGGTTTGTGCATATCCACTCATTATCCGATGCTGGCCTTGCATAATTTTTTTGTTGTTGCGGTAAATGAGTGCAAAGAAAACCGGCAGGCAAAGCAATGCAAACAAACCGCTTTGCAAAGAATAGCTGAAAATGAAACTGGCGGTTACTATAATAATAATGCTATCCATTATTAAGTTGCCTGCTATAAGGCTTATTGCACGTTGTATGCGGGTTGTATCATTAAGCCGGGCTGTTAATTCGCCGATCTTTCTTGTGTCAAAAAACAATTTTGGCAAATGAAGTAAACGTGTGTAAAACGCATCAGTAATGCGGGTGTTAAATTCGTTCGATTGCCGTAACAGGAAATAAGATCTCAGGAAACTAATGCCTTCTTTCGCCAGTAACAATACAAACACAAGCGCAAGGCCAACATAAAGTTTTTGGTAGTTTTTATTGGGTAAAATATCATCAAGGAGCTTTTGTGAATAAATGGCCAATGTAAGCCCCAGTGCTGCAATAACAATACCCAATGCCACTGCAATAAGCAACAATGGATAATCATTTTGCAACAGTTGCTGTAACCATTTTTTCTTTGCTTTATCGTTGGCTTTCTTTTTTACAAAGAAGTTGTTAGGCAGCAATGTCAGGCATTTTTTCGCTTGCCAGATATTTGCTAATTCCTCTATCGTCATTTCAACTATACCACGTGCCGGGTCACCAATAAGCAAAGTTGTTTCATTTTGTTTAATACGTTTTCCATAGTAAACTACATAATGCTGTAAGTTGCCGGCAAGAGTTACATGTAAAATACAGGGCGATGGATGATTGAGCAGGGCTTCCATGTCGGCTTCGCAACCCTCAGCATCAAAACCTGTTTGCTGTGCGGCCTGGTAAAGCCCCAACAGGGTTGTGCCGGAAATTGAGGTGCCGCTGATACGGCGGAGCTCATCGAAATTATTATCGCCGCCATAATAGCGTATGAGGGAGAGAAGGCAGGCAATACCACAATCTTTTTCTTCCTGTTGCTGTGTAAAGCTTGCTTTGATCGGTTTCATTGAAGCGGTTTCAGCAGGTTGTCAATTTTTGTTTCGCCTTTAATGGCAAGGATGTTTTTGCCTTCTTTGTTATACATAAGAAAATAGGGGGTGCTGCTGATCTTGTTTTTTTTTAGCACTTCCATGTTTTTATCATGCAGTAACAAAATGTTTTTACACGAATCCAGCTGGTGTTTTTTGCTGAATGTTCCTAAAGATGTTGGGCTGCCCTGTGCAAGCAACACAACCCTACATT
>JAKFCI010000423.1:0-3974 GCA_036676725.1 Chitinophagaceae bacterium | reverse complement strand
GTATTGGTGCTCCTCAATACCCGGTTAGAGAAATAGGTGTAAGCGAAAAGCATGGTACAACGGTACATTTTTGGCCCGACGATTCCATCTTCATCACATCAGAATATAATAAAGAAATTTTAGAAGGCCGTTTACGTGAGCTGAGCTTTTTGAATAAAGGGTTAAGCATTATTTTAAACGACTTGCGTGAAAAGGACGATGACGGAAATACTTATACAAAAGTATTTTTTAGCGAAGGTGGTATTGTAGAATTTGTGGAAATGCTTGATAAAAATGCAGGCAGGGAACCACTTTTACCAAAACCACTTTTTGTAGAAGGCCGGGATGAAAAAAATAATGTTGCCGTTGAAGTTGCGATGATCTACAACAGCAGTTACAACGAACACATTTACTCTTACGTAAATAACATCAACACAATTGAAGGCGGAACACACGTTGCAGGTTTTCGTCGTGCATTGACAAGGGTTTTTAAAAGCTATGGCGACAAACAAGGTTTGTTTGAAAAAGCAAAAGTGACCATTGAAGGCGATGACTTCCGCGAAGGATTAAGTGCCGTTATTTCTGTAAAAGTTCCTGAACCTCAATTTGAAGGTCAAACCAAAACCAAGTTGGGTAACAACGAGGTGATGGGTATTGTTGATACTACAGTTTCAAAAGTTATAGAAGCTTACCTGGAAGAAAATCCAAGAGAAGCAAAAAACATAATTCAAAAAGTAATACTTGCTGCACAAGCAAGAGCGGCCGCTAAAAAGGCTCGTGAAATGGTGCAGCGTAAATCTGTATTAAGTGGTGGCGGTTTACCCGGCAAACTTGCAGACTGCTCTGACCGTGACCCTGAACGTTGCGAGTTATACCTGGTGGAAGGAGATTCGGCGGGTGGAACAGCAAAACAAGGTCGCGACCGTAGCTTCCAGGCGATTCTTCCATTAAGAGGTAAAATCCTGAACGTAGAAAAAGCAATGGAACATAAGATCTACGAGAACGAAGAGATCAGGAATATGTATACGGCCTTAGGCGTTACAGTAGGTACACCTGATGATCCAAAAGCTTTAAATATTACAAAGCTTCGTTACCACAAACTTATTATCATGACGGATGCCGATGTGGATGGTAGCCACATTGCAACATTGATCTTAACCTTCATTTTCCGTTATATGAAGGAAATGGTTGAACAAGGTTATGTGTTTATTGCACAACCACCACTCTATCTTGTTAAAAGAGGTAAAGAACAAGCTTACGCATACAATGAAGAACAGCGCAAAGCCTTGGTTGAAAAGCTGGGTGGCGAAAAAGCTGACAGTGTAAACATCCAGCGATACAAAGGTTTAGGAGAAATGAACTCCGAACAACTTTGGGAAACAACCATGAACCCGGCAACTCGTACTTTAAAAAGAGTTACCATTGAAAGTGCTGCTGAAGCTGATCGTGTGTTCAGTATGCTGATGGGTGATGAAGTTCCGCCACGTCGCGAGTTTATTGAAACGCATGCTAAGTATGCACGCATTGATGTTTAAATTTTTATCAACAATATTCAAGGTTGCCTTTGTGCAACCTTTTTTTATGTTCAGGATTTTGCAGGATTCGCTTTGATCATACTCATTGAATTAATCACCACCCTTTTCAATTATTTTTATATCAAATTATTATTATGGCTTACCAACCTGCGCCAGGGCGTTATAATTATATGGAATACAGACGTTGCGGAAACAGTGGTTTAAAACTGCCCGCAATTTCAATGGGATTGTGGCACAACTTCGGGAAAATTGATAATTACGAAAATTGCAGGAACATTATCCATACTTCTTTTGATTGCGGCATAACACACTTTGACCTTGCAAATAATTATGGTCCGCCAGCAGGAAGCGCCGAAGAAACCTTTGGTGCTATCTTAAAACAAGACCTTAAAAATTACCGCGATGAATTAGTCATTTCTACAAAAGCAGGGTGGCCAATGTGGCCTGGGCCTTATGGCGACCTCGGTTCTAAAAAATACCTGGTCGCAAGCTTAGATCAAAGTCTAAAACGTATGGGCTTAGACTATGTAGATATATTCTATCATCACCGTCCCGACCCTGATACTCCCTTAGAAGAAACCATGGCGGCTTTGGACCTTATAGTGCGGCAGGGAAAGGCATTGTATGTTGGCATTTCAAGTTATGGAGCAGAAGAAACTTTAGAAGCTTACAATATTTTAAAGCAATTAGGCACACCACTATTAATTCATCAACCAAAATATTCTTTGCTGGAGCGTTCAATAGAAAAAGAGGTATTGTCGGTTTTAGGGAAAAAAGAAGTTGGATGCATCACTTTTTCTTCATTAGCGCAAGGTTTACTTACGAATAAATATTTGGGAGGGATACCTGCCGACTCACGAGCTGCAAGTGAAAGAGGAAACGGCGCCCTTGAACCATCTTTCATAAGCGATGAAGTTTTAAAAAAGGTAGGTGAATTGAATAAAATGGCCATAAACCGCCAACAATCACTGGCGCAAATGTCTTTGGCCTGGGTTTTAAAAGATCCTCGTATCACTTCTGTTATTATAGGTGCAAGTAAAGCAGAACAAGTTTTAGATTCCATTCAATGCTTACAAAACACCAGCTTTAGCGAAGAAGAATTGATGCAAATTGATGGAATTTTAAACGAGAGTTAAGGCTAAACGGCAGGGATTGAAGCTGTTTGCCTGATTTTAAAACCCTCTCAGCACACTAAATATGGGTAAAAAGGCACCTTTTTAGCATTTTAAACGGGAAATCTCAAAATTTGGCCCTCGTTTTGCCGAAAAAACGTAGATTTAAGTATTACTAACCATAAAAAAATATTCATATGGCAGACATTCAGTTGACAGCTTACAATGTAAAAACAAAAGAAAAAGGTGTTCCTATTCAAAATGCGGTAGTTACCAAAACAGCCAAAGGTGCATACATGGTGCAAGGTGATGATGGTAAAGGCAATAAGTTAACTACTTTATGCAATGCTGAAAAAGCACTAGGTGCAATTAAAGCGGGTATTGCTAAACAAGGATGGAAAGATTAAAATTTTTTATACAATTAAAAAAGGTGAAGCAACTGCTTCACCTTTTTTAATGCCCTACTGCTTGTATAATTTGTAAGAAGTTTGTTTGCCTCCTGAGCTTACTTTTAAAAGGTACATTCCTTTAGAATAATTATCACTGGCGACATCAATTGAAAGTTTTTGCAAAAATCCTGTACTCTTCTGTTTAAATTGTTTTAGCAATTTGCCCTGTACATCGTATAGGCTTGCTTCCAAATTATCTTCCACATTTAATTGGTAAACAAAATGGAAAACTCCAATGGAAGGGTTTGGATAAACCTGCCAGGTTACAGCATTTGGAAAGACCACCGAACGAATCGGGGAATAAGTAAACGAGCCATCGACATCAATAATTTTTAAACGGTAATAACGGGTTAGCGCAAACTTTTTATTGTCAATAAATGAATAGCTTTTCGCCGCGCTATTTCCAAGGCTTAACACAGTGCCGATTTTTAAATATTGGTTTGCCTGTAGTGCTTCATTGCCTTCTGCAACCTCAATTTCATAACGGTGCACATCCACTTCATTTTCTGTATCCCATTTTAAAATAACTGTATTATTGGTTTTTTGTGCAGTAAAACGGGTTAACTCAACTGGCAAAGCCGTATTACGGTCGAACCCGCCATTGTTTAACCAAAACTCAGAAAAATCTTTCACCTTATATTCAATATAATAACCTTTATCAAAAGGAACTGTTACGGCATCAGAAGTCGAAATATAAGACCATGTGCCCTGGTTGTTATCTGCAATCGTTCCATTTTCAAAAACCTTGTTGGTGGCAGAATATTTAGACACGCCAAGTTCATAAGCGTCAGAAGGCTTTTCGCAGCTAACACAACTTGTAGCGGATATCAGCGCTTCAATTTCACTATCTAAAAAATACATGCGCACACTAACGGACTCGGCTAATAAATTCTGTGTAG